>JAJFLT010000079.1 GCA_021772555.1 Opitutales bacterium
CCCGGGGCGATCCGAAATCCCGTCATCACTTCATCGAATATGAGTACGCTGCCGTGTTTCGTGCAAACGTCTCGGAGTTTTTGTAAAAATCCATGGTTGGGCAGGATGAGGCAATTGTTGGCCGGGTAGGGCTCCACGATGAGGCCCGCAATTTCGCTTCCACGAGTTTTAAAAGCTTCCTCCAGCGCTTCTTCGTCATTGAATGGCAAAACGATGGTTTCGCGGGCAAACCCGGCGGGAATTCCGGCGCTGTCGGGATTGCCGAAAGTCATTGCCCCGGAACCGGCTTTGACCAGGAGGGAATCGACATGCCCGTGATAACAGCCCGCGAACTTGACGATCTTATCCCGCCCCGTGCACCCACGGGCCAGGCGTATGCAAGACATGGTGGCCTCGGTCCCGCTGTTGACCATGCGCACTTTTTGAACTGCAGGAACCATCTCGCGGATGCGTTCCGCCATTTCTACTTCATAGGGATTGGGGGTGCCGAAACTGGTGCCCTTTTCCAGGGCTTCGGCCAGGGCGGCGCGAATGGCCGGATGGTTGTGACCGTGAATGGCCGGGCCCCAGGTGCATACGTAATCGATCAATTTCTCGCCGTCGGCGGTGGTCAATGTGGCTCCATCGGCCCGCTCCGTAAAAAAAGGAGACCCATTGACGGAACGGAAAGCGCGCACGGGGGAATTTACCCCGCCCGGCATCAGTTCTTTCGCTTTTGCAAACAGATTTTCAGAAGTTGTGGTTTTCATGACAAAGTAAATTTAAGTATCAGGTGTCAGGTTTCGGGTTTCGGGTTTCGGGTGTCAGGTGTCAGGATGTCAGGATGTCAGGATGTCAGGATGTCAGGATGTCAGGATGTCAGGATGTCAGGATGTCAGGATGTTGGTTATTTTTCATTAATCGGTGATTTCATTGTATAGTTTATCCGTTCGAGACTAGAAGTCAAAATTGTCCTGACTACACCCCCAAATCCTGCTTCCCGCATCCTGACACCTGAAACCTCCATCCCGTATTCCCTACCGTTACCCAACGTATTTTTGCACGATGGGGATGCGTCTTCCCACTCCGAAGGCCAGGGGCGTGATTTTCAATCCCGGAGCGGCCTGCTTTCGTTTGTATTCGTTGAGATCGACCTTGCGGAGGATGTCCCGCACGATTTCGGGGTCGAACCCGGCTTCGATGATTTCCTGTGAAGATTTCCCCTCCTCCACATAAAGGGCCAGGATGGCGTCCAGAATATCGTAGGCGGGCAGTGAATCCTCGTCTTTCTGGTCGGGGCGCAATTCAGCAGAAGGGGGTTTTTCGATGGTATTCCAGGGAATGACTTCTCCGTTTCGGTTCATCCATCGGGCCAATTCATAGACCTTGACCTTGGGCAGATCGGAAATCACGGCCAGTCCCCCGCACATATCCCCGTAGAGTGTGCAATAACCAACCGCCAGTTCACTTTTGTTGCCGGTGGACAGGAGAAGTGCCCCGAATTTGTTGGAGACCGCCATGAGAAGGAGGCCGCGGCTGCGGGCCTGCACATTTTCCTCCGTAACGTCCGCGGAGCGGCCCTCAAAAATCGAAGCGAGGGTCCTGTCCGCTGCCGAAACCAATTCCGCAATGGGGAGCGTTTCGTAATTGATGCCAAGTTTGACGGCTAGGTCGGCAGCGTCGTCCTGACTGTGTTGGCTGGAAATAGAGGAGGGGAGACTGATGCCGACGACATTCTCCGGCCCCAAAGCGTCCGCCGCCAGAGCCGCCGTGACAGCCGAATCGATGCCTCCGCTCAATCCGAGGAGCGCTTTATGAAAACCACATTTGTGGGCGTAATCTCGCAAGCCGAGGACGAGGGCGTCGTGTATATCGGCCATGGGCTCTTGCTGGAAAGTGGGGGAAAGGTATTCCACGCCCGACCCGATATCGACAACGAAACTTTCTTCCCGGAAACCGGCCAGCCCGGCAAACACTTCGCCCTCGGCGTTCACCACCATGCTGTGCCCGTCGAAAATAAGTTCGTCGTTTCCGCCCACCGCGTTGCAAAACACAACCGGGCAGCGGCAGCGGTTGGCCGCGCTGACGACCAGGTTTTGGCGGAACGCGTTTTTCTCGTATTGCCAGGGGCTGGCCGACAGGTTTACCAGCAAGTTGATTTCCATTTGGGAGAGCGCCTCCACCGGATCAAAATCATATCGCTGGCGCGTGTCCACAAACTGAGCCGTCCAGATATCTTCGCAAATGGTGATCCCGATGCGGCGTCCCTTAAATTCCATGAAACCCGGTTCGGTGGCCTCATGGAAATGCCTCACTTCATCAAACACATCATAGGTGGGTAAAAGACATTTTTGAAAAGTTTTGACCACTTCGCCTCCGGCGCACCAGGCGGCGGCGTTATAGTAGTTTCGCCCCTGTCCGGAGTTATTTTGTTCCACGAATCCCACCAGTAGAGGCACCTGCCCGCACTGGGCCGCAATTTCTCTTAACGACGCTTCGTTGTCGGGGACAAAACGGCTCTTGCTCAACAGATCCCGCGGGGGATAACCGCAAACCGCCAGCTCGGGGAACAAAACCAGTTCCGCTCCTTTCTCACAAAGAAGGCGGTAGCATTCTATTATCTTGCGTCGATTCCCCTGCAGATCGCCGACGATATTGTTGATTTGGGCTAGGCCGATTTTCATTGCTCTGCCCTGAGTCGAAAGGTTTTTATGGCTAAAATAGCGGACATACTTATGAAGTTGATGACTATATTTGATAAACGTTCAAGCCTCCAAATCTCTTTTACTGGCAAACTCAAGTTTTTTCGGTCCTCCCTCCTGCTGACTTTTATCACGTCGATAGGAGGGCCGCTTTGCGCACAGCAGGCCAGCTTCACGCTGGCGGAGACTTTTGTCTGGATTGAAAAACAGAACCTCGAAGTGCTCATCCAGCGACAGGCGGTCGAGGAGGCTTTTCAAATTGTCCTGAGGGATCGCTCGGAACTGATTCCCCGGTTTTCCTTCGATATTGCCCAGGTGCGCACCCAGATTGCCCCGGTCGGATTTGGTTTCGATTTTCCCAGCTCCCCTCCCGTTAACCGTTTAGATGGAAAGATGGTCGGCAACGTGCCTTTGATCAATGTCGTCAATTTCGCCAACTGGCGATTGTCCCGCTACAACCATCAAATTTCCGAATTGACCCTGGAGAGTGTGCAGCAAGACAGCCTTTTCAACGCAGCCAATGCTTTTTACAGCCATTTGCGAAACCTCAAACGCATCGATGTGCTCGATGCCAATATCCAACGCGATGAAGCCCTCCTTGATCTGGCCATCAACCAACTCAATGCCGGGGTGGCCACCAAGATCGATGTGACCCGGGCCGAAAGCGCCCTCGCCACCGATCAAAAACAGCGCCTCCAGCAAGACACCATCGTGATGGAAAGCGCCCTGCGGTTCAAGCTCCTGCTTGATCTCGATCTGGATGCGCAACTTCGCTTGCAATCTGCTGAAGACTTGAAACCAATCCAGTTTCATCGGGAAGATTACAATCTGGAGACCCTCCTGGAGGCCCGTCAAAGCTACCTCATCGCCGTCGAGGAACTGGAGCGCA
>JAJFLT010000080.1 GCA_021772555.1 Opitutales bacterium
CGTGAATTCACCGTCGATCTTGTTTAAAATCTGGGAAACACCGATTTTCTCCCCGCTCAACGACTTAAGCGGAGCGCACAGGATGTTCTTGGTCTTGAAACCGGTGCGGTCGTCAATTTCGTGATTAAAACGCTCATCGCTGTAGGCGTCATGAATAATGATCCCCTCGTCATTGGAAAAGCACCAGCCAATAACCCCGCTGGCGTTTAAAATCCTGATCTCCCTTTTAAAATTTCCCTGGGCCACGCGCGAATACAACTCGCCGGTCTGGCTGTCGTTGAGAAATATGGAGCCCCTTTCCGCGCCAATGGTCGAAGTCGTTATATCGACAAGGGTTTCCAGCGCATCGTCCAATGTTTTGGAAACCGCCAGATCGTTAGTCACCTTGAGGAGCATCTGGGCAAACCCGCGCGTCCTCTTCAAACGGTTCATATTCTTGCTCGCCTTTTTAGGAGAACCGTTTCTCTCCGGTTTTTTATTTTTCTCCTCCTGCTCCTTTAAAGGCACAGTGATTTCTCGTTCAATCCGGGGTTCTTTCAAAGTTTCACTTTGCATTCCGATTATCCAGTTTTGCTCGAAGGCTACTGATTGTATCCTTGAATTGATTACATTGATCGTTGGTTGTGGCGATTGTTTTTTGAACGCGCTCCTGGCATTCAAATTTCACGCTTTCCAGATTATCCCGCAAGGAGTTGACAGTTTCGCGCAACTGCTTGTTTTCACTATCGACGATGGCAAGGTGCTTTTGAATGCGTTCCTTTTCACCGAAATAGGCTTTTTCCATTTCATCCCTCAAGGCATGGGAAATGGATTGGAGCTGCCGGTTCTCCTCGGTCAGACCAGCCACCGCTTTTTGCACCAGGCTGTCTTGTTCTATGTGCAATTTTTCCAACTCGTCGCGGAGTGAATGGATGGTTGCGAACAGTTGCTTGTTTTCACTGGCTGATTCCGCCACTGCTTTCTGGACGCGCTCATCTACCCCGATACGGGCATTTTCCAGTTCGTCCCGCAGGGCATCCACGGTCTCCTTGAGCTGTTTGTTTTCCGCCGTTACTTTGGAAATGGCTTTCTGGACTCGCTGGTCCTCGCCGATGCGGGCTTTCTCGTGTTCATCGCGAAGCGAGTTTATGGTTTGCTTGATGAGCTTGTTTTCGCCCGTTAAGGCAGCCAGGGATTCCTGGATTTTCTCATCCACCCCGATATGGGCATTTTCCAGTTCATCGCGGAGCGAATCGATGATGCCCTTCATCTCTTTTAATTCGTTGTGGGCCCCGGCTATCGCCTTCTGCCTTCGCTTGTCCTCTCCGATGCGCTCCATTTCCAAATTATCGCGGAGGGCATTTACCTGGTTTACCAGTTCCTTGGATTCGATTTGGGAATGGGCCACCGCTTTCTGTATACGGTTATCCTCACCTATTCGCGAGTTCTCCAATTCTTCACGCATACGATCAACCGTCTCCCGCAAATGACGGTTTTCCATTTGCACTTCGTGAAGCTGTTCGTATTGAATCATGCTCCTTAAAAGCCTTTACCGAGGCTGGATTTTAAGTAATTTCTGGTTCTTCCAAGGGTTGTTCCCCAGTTGTCAAACCCTTTGGCAATTGAAGAACTGTGAGGTTGGAATTGGAAATATTGCATTTTTTTTTGGAAAAATGCAAGGTATTGCGGCGGCTTTCCAAGGGCCGGTTTGTTGAGGCCTGACAACAAACTAACCTACCACTGCGTTCTCATACGGATATGCAGAGTTTCGTAGCGATCCTCGGGAATTTCCTCAAGGAAACGGCTTGG
Source organism: Opitutales bacterium (assembly GCA_021772555.1). GTDB lineage: Bacteria > Verrucomicrobiota > Verrucomicrobiia > Opitutales > UBA2987 > JAJFLU01. The sequence goes on from JAJFLT010000080.1 coordinate 1,789, forward strand.
CTTCAAACGCATGGGCCCGCCGCCCTGGGCGCTGATCATGGGGTAGCTCAAATAGAGTTCGTCCCTGGCCCGGGTCACGGCCACATAGAAAAGCCTTCGCTCCTCTTCCAGGTTGTTTTCCTCGATGGCTCTTCGCAACGGAAAAAGACCGTCCGCCAGACCGATCACAAAAACCACCGGGTATTCCAGCCCCTTGGCCTGATGAATGGTGGTCAGGCGCAGGCAATCCTCCTCCAATTCGACGGAACGATCGCCTGTTTCGGAACTGAGGAGGGCCAGTTGGGCCAGGAGTTCATGGATCTCCTCGAAACGCCCGGCAAATGAAACGAGGCTTTCCAGATCCTCGGAACGGTTGGACCAGTTGACAAAATGATTCTTTCCGAAACTTTCATACCAACCCTCCGCAGCTACGCGCACCGCTTTCTGGGGCGAGCGATTGCACAACGCCTCCCCGATGTCGACCAGGGTCAGGGCCACATCCGCCCAGTCTTCCTGCGCCGCCGCCGGAATTTTCAACTTTTTGGAAAAAAAAGCCTGAGCCAATGGAATCTTTTCATCCCGGACGATCTGATGAATTTTTTCAAACATCCGATAAGCCGTTTTTTCACCCACTTTCGGCAGAAGGCAGGCAAATCGGGTAAAGGCCGCGCTATCGCCTGGATTGACCATAAACCTCAGTTGCGCCACCAGGTCGCGGATATGGGCCTGTTCGAAAAAACGCACGCCGCTGGTGATGATAAAGGGAATCCCTTGCCGCGAAAGCTCGATTTGCAAATCGAGAGCCTGGTAATGGGCCCGGTAGAGGATGGCGATATCGGAAAGCCGCATTCCCTCCTCGTGTAGGGCATCGATGCGCTTGATAATGACTTGAGCCTGCTGCCGCCCATCCATGACCGGAATCAAGTAGGGAATCTCACTCCGGGGCCGCACCGCCAGCAATTCCTTGCGATAGGCCGGATCGATATTCTGGGCGTCGAGCACGCTGTTGGCCAGGCCGAGAATTTGCGGTGTACTCCGGTAATTGGTTTCGATCTTGTAAATTTGCGTGCCCGGATGACGTTCCGGAAAGGACATGATGTTGTCGTAACTGGCCCCCCGCCAAGTGTAGATGCACTGGGCGTCATCACCCACCGCCATGATTCGGTGGTGCGAACCGATCAGGTCGATGATTTCCGCCTGCAAGCGGTTGGTGTCCTGGTATTCATCCACCAGGAGGTTTTTGAAACGATCTTTGCAATAGGCCGCAGCCACCGCATCCTCGCGCAACAATTCCAGCCACAGAACGAGCAAATCGTCAAAATCAACGACCTGCGCTTCTCTTTTGCGCTTGGTGTAAGCATTGAAAAACTTTGCTATCGGGTCCGCCAATTCATTGAAACCGGAGTAACGAGTGGCAATTGTTTCTTTTAAATCCGTTTGCATATTGCGAGCCAGGCTGATGATGCCGGCCACGACTTTGGCCTTGGGGTTGTCTTTGGTCTTGAGGAACGATCCGTCAACGCCCCCGATGGTGTCCTTGAGAAAAGACTCCGCCTCGCTTTGGTCCATGATGGTGAAGTTCGACTCCAAACCGAGGCTGCCGCCGTGAATTCGCAGAATTTTCTGGCCGATACTATGAAAAGTGCCTCCCCAGAATTCTTTTTTCTCAATCCCTGTAAGATCCTCCACCCGTTCCAACATTTCCCGGGCCGCTTTGTTGGTAAAGGTCAAAAGCAAGATATTCCAGGGGCGCACGCCCTGCTCCAGCAACCATGCCACACGATAGGTAAGTGCACGGGTCTTGCCGGAACCGGCCCCCGCCAGAACCAAGGCAGGGCCGGGATCCGCCGTAACCGCCCGAAACTGCTCGGGATTAAGCGCTTTTTCGTAATCGATAGGGCAAAACTCTTCCAGCTTTGCCATGCTCTGGCCAAAGGTTTCCATGCTCAAACCAATGGCCTTAAAGCATAAGATGCCCAATGGGAAACCTTCTTTTCCCCGGAGCGAAAAATAATGGAAATTTAGCCTTCAGGCCAGCATGACGAGGGAGTCCCGATGTACCACTTCAAATCGCTTGCGGCCGGGAAAATGCACCCGTATCTGATCCGTGTCCCGGCCCGCCACATGGGCCAGATCCGAGCTGTCGAACTGGCTCACGCCGCGTGCAAAATCGGCTCCATCGGGCTGTTCGATGCTGATAATGGCACCGGTCCGGAATTCTCCGCTATGACCCGTCACTCCTTTGGGCAACAGGCTGCCGCCCTTGTGCAGCAGAGCATGACGGGCCCCTTCGTCAACCCGCACCGATCCTTCCGAATGCTCAAAAAATGCCAACCACCGTTTCTTTGAAACAAGCGGTATTTTGTGTGGAATAAAAAAAGTCCCCTTGGCTTTTCCTTGAAAAATACGCGCCAGTATTTCCGGGTTTTGGCCGCATCCGAGAAATACACCGCAGCCGGAGCGGGTGGCAATTTTGGCCGCTTCTATCTTGGTCTTCATGCCCCCCACGGAAATGGCGCTGTCGGTGCCCCCGGCCATACTTTCGATTTCCGGCGTAATTTTTTTCACTACCGGCACAATCCGATTGGAACCATTCAAATCCATCAACCCCTCTATGGTCGTCAGGATTACCAACATTTCAGATTTCGTCAGGCTGGCCACCAAGGCCGATAAAATGTCATTGTCCCCAAACCGGTGGTGCAGCTCATCCACACTGACCGAATCGTTTTCGTTGACGACCGGAACCACCCCTGAGGCCATCAATTTTTCGAATAAATCCCGTACCGCCACATGGCGTTTTCTGCTGCGCACATCTTCGCGGGTCAGGAGAAGCTGGGCCACCGTGATCTCAAAAGGGTTCAAACCGGTTTGCCAGGTGTCAGTCAAAATGCTCTGCCCCACCGCAGCGCAGGCCTGCAAGGACGTGAGGTCGTTTGGACGCTTACGGTAACAGAGCTTGTTCATTCCCAGCCCAACGGCCCCCGAACTGACCACAATGACCTGTAGGCCCCGCGAGCGGAGGAGGTTTACCTGGTGACAAATATCGTTGATTCGCTCCACGTTGATAGTGCCTTCTTCCGTGGTCAAAAGCCCTGTCCCCAGCTTGATGACAACCCGCCGGGTTTTATCGAGAAGAGAGTGCATGATGGTTTTGCGGGATACGGGTTTCAGGATGCAGGATGGTAGAACAGGTGTCCCCCGTCGTTCATCCGCCAGGTGTGCTCAAAGAGTCGTCAACTCGTTTTCTTTATGAGTCAAATGCTCCCCGATCTTCTCGACATGACTATCGGTATCCTTTTGCACATCTTTTTCGTATCGTTTGAGGTCGTCCTCCGAGAATTCCCCGGCCTTTTGCATTTTCTTGAGGGCATCCATTGCTTCCCGCCGGGCGTGGCGTACGCTGATGCGGCCCTCTTCGGCCATGGTATGTGCAACTCTTACCAGTTCTTGCCGTCGCTCCCGACTCAGTTCCGGAATGTGTATGTGGATCACCGTCCCCGCAACCGTTGGGTTCAACCCAAGTTTCGCTGTCTGAATGGCTTTTTCCACATCCTGAACAATCGATTTGTCCCAAGGTTGCACCTGCACAGTCCGCGCATCCGGCGTAGTAATGGCCGCGATCTCCCGCAGGTGCATGCTGCTGCCATAAGATTTTACATTCACCTGTAGGTTCTCGACCAAACCTGGAGAGGCTTTTCCAGTATGCAGGGAGTTAAATTCCTGAACGGTGAACTCCACCGCTTTTTCCATGTTTTCATCGGCTTCCAGAAGCACCGTTTCGTAGTCCATTGGGTAAGGTGGTGATAGGGTTGAAGGTCAAGTTAGTGGACCAAGGTTCCCACCTTTTCACCCAGGACGGCTTTCTTAATGGTCCCGGATTTGTTCATATTGAGAACCAGGATCGGCATATCATTGTCCAAACAAAGTGAAAAGGCGGTCGAGTCCATTATATTGAGGCGATCTTTGAGCGCGTCAACATACGAAATTTCATCATATTTGACAGCATCGGGATACTGCATCGGATCTTTATCGTAAATACCGTCCACCTTGGTTGCTTTGACGACTACTTCCGCGCCGATTTCGCTGGCCCGCAAAGCAGCACAGGTGTCGGTCGAAAAATAGGGGTTCCCCGTCCCCGCCGCCAGTATAACAATGCGGCCTTTGTCCAGGTGGCGCATGGCGCGGCGACGGATGAACGGTTCAGCCACTTTATCCATAGGGATTGCGCTTAAAAGACGGACCTCCAGTCCTGCTTTCTCCAGAAAATCCAGAAATGCCAAACCGTTGACGACGGTTGAAAGCATGCCCATGAAATCCCCGGTGGTACGATTGATCCCCTTGGTACGTTCTCCGGCGAGACCGCGAAAAATATTGCCTCCTCCAATCACCAACCCGATTTCCACTCCCAGGTCGTGCACCTCTTTCAATTCCGAGGACATTCTCTGGAGGATGCGGCCGCTGATAGGGTTGCCAGTTTCGGGATTACGCAAGGCCTCCCCGCTGAGTTTAAGAACGATACGTTTGTATTTGAGACCGGAGGCGCCGGCTGAGTCATTTCCCATAGTCGAAATTAATAGAGGGAAAAAAGCGGAAGCGTCAACCCATTGCTAGGAACAATTATTAATTTTCATAAACCCTGCGGACTCTCGGACTCAGGTAAATCCGCCTTGACGCAAAAAGTGGAAACTTGACGCCCACCCGAAAGCTGCTAAAGAACCGGTAAGAAACACCGATAGCCAAAAAATTGCCCGATGGTGTAATGGTAGCACAGCT
>JAJFLT010000009.1 GCA_021772555.1 Opitutales bacterium
GCTCGAATTCAACCTGAAATCTCGCACCATCTCCAACTGGGGACACACCGTTGTTTTGAATAAATTCGGCCTTCCTGAGAGCATTGCGCTTGGCGGGGAAGTAATCACGGCGGCGCCGATGGACCTGCACTGGCTGGAGAGAAGCGGGAAAAACGGTTGGGGTAATTTCAAGTGTGAGTTCGTCGAGGCGGTGGGCGATCATGTCACCTGGATAGGTTCTGCAAAGTCCGGCGGGGTAACGCTTCGGGTGGATGGGCGCATGGAATTTGACGGCTCGGTGGTGATGACCCTGTCGCTGGCAGGAGCCAGGGCACAGGAGGTAGAGGACCTGAAGTTCAGCCTGTCATGGACCAAGAAACACGCGTGGCTGGGGTCGGGTATGGGTTATCGGGGAAAGAGGGAAGGGGATCGCGTATGGCGGCATACGGAGCGCGCGAGCGGTTCTTTCAATCCCGTTATCTGGCTCGGGTCGGTGGAAGCCGGGCTCGGCTGGATCACCTGGGATACCGAACCGTGGGAAGATGTCTCGCGCATTGACGCGGCAACGATCAGAGAGAAAGGCGATCAGGTGGTTATGGAACTGAATCTCGGCACGCACGCCGTCGGTGTGGACGATCTCTGGGAAATGCAATTCGCGTTGCGCCCGACGCCGGTCAAACCGGTTGATCCTCGGCATTGGCAATTCCGCTATCTCCATGTGGGCGGAAGTAACATTGAGGACGACGACGATACGCCCCACAGCTTTCTGCAGGACAACATGAAACGCCTGGACGAGATGGTAGCTATGGGCGTCAAGCGGCTCAATCTTCACGATTGGTGGGGTCCGGCATTCAATTATCCATGGCAGTGGGACCGCCCCGACAACTTGTCGAAGCTGGCCGAGGAGGCTGCCGAACGGGGACTGTTTGTAAAAAGTTACAACTCCGGGCGGGAACTATCGTCCCTAGCGCCGGAATTCTGGGCCCTGGTTTATGAAGGGTCGAACTACACATTCATGGATGAAGTGGCCTCCGATCCGCAACCGCGGTTTCAGGATGTCTGGCATCAGACCCATCTGCCCGACGGGTTGCCCCAAGGCTGGCCGCGAATTCATCCCGATTTCGGCAACGAGCATACCGTCCCGGTTTCCAATGCCACCCGCAATGGTAACTTCTATCTCGAAGGCATCCGCTATATGACGGAAAATTTCGGCACGGATGGCGCCTACTGGGACGGCGCCGATGGTCCCACCCTAGGGCACCGGGAGTTGGCCAAGCGCTTGTGGACCTTGTTTAAAAAAATCAATCCCGATGCGACCATTGATGTGCATCATGGCTATAATTTGCGCAGCAGCGCCCCCATGGCGGATCAAATGCTGGTCCTGCCTTTTGTCGACAGCGTCTGGCACGGCGAGATGTTTCCCTACGATCAATTCGACCCCTGGGCCTGGCTGGTGGCGATTTCCGGGCTACCCTTCGGCATCCCGTCGGAAACGCTCAGCGGTGACATGTTTTTCGACCGAGGCATGCTCTTCGGCATCTGGTCACGTGCGGCCTGGGGCACATCCGGAATGGAATTGCAACGCAAGCTCTGGCATTTCTTTGACCGGTTTGGTATCGAGGATGCCGAAATGCATGGTTGGTGGAAAGAGGACAATGGGGTGACGGTTGACCGTTCCGACATCTATGTGACCGCCTACACCCATCCTTCGAACGGTCTCTTCCTCGTGGTCTCGAGCTGGCATCCAAGTTCGGCCGGACATGAAAATGGAGGGTTGATCGATACCTCGCTTCATCTCGATCGTGAAGCGCTCGGAATAAAAGGAGATTCGCTCGATGCCATTGACATTATGAGCGGGGAGGTTGTGGATATCACCAAGCCAGTGGTATTGCGTATGCCGTCACTGGAGGAAATAAAGCACTTAATCGAATACGGTTCAGAAAAAATACCTTTCATGGGCCGTATGATTTGGGTGCGAATCAAGAATAAGAAAGAAGGATGAATCTGAATGGAAATGCAGCGTCAACGAATGCTCAAGGACGCATGATGAGAAAGCTACTGGGTTATTTTTTGATTTCAGTTGTTTTTCTTCCGGCTGCATTTTCGCACGTGGGAGACCATCCGTCCATTCATGACACCGCCGCGAGCATCACGCTGCGTCTCGGTCGGCAGTTGAGCCCGGTGCAGTTGGAAGCGCTTAATTTAGAAAATATAAAGGAATATCTCACGGAGCGGGAAATAAACATTCTCGGGAATGAGTATATTACATTCACGGTTAATACACCCGTTAGACTCTCGGTTGCCCATGATGAGAACCTGCGTGATAAAACACCGTGGTTGAAGGATGGGGGCTACGAATTAACCAACCTGAAAATCACTGCCGAAAGGCAAAAATATGATGTTTGGCAGAAAAATATTGAAGCGGGTCCGGTGGGTCTTGGAGTCAATTCATTGGGCAAAAAAAGTGAGCATTATATGATATTTATCGAACCTCTGGATGTGGGAGCGAAACTCGAAGTCAGTGATTTATACCCCGGCCAGCTTAGGCTCTCGAAAGCCGCCATAGGCGCGTTACCCTATGTGGATTACGGTGACAAGATCGAGGAATTGCCGCAAGTCCTGCTTAATTCTACGCTCATCCAAACGCAGCGTTCCCGGCGCAATGACGCCAATATCCTTCAATATTTCAAAGTTACCCGGTACCCAGCGGCGGAGGCCCCCGATCAGATCCTTCTCACCTGGAGTGAAGATCCTAAAACTACCCAAACCGTTCAATGGCGCACCAGCAGCAAGAAGAAAAGTGGATACCTTCGATATGTCAAAAAATCGAATTATAACCATTTCAATCCACGTTCTCCCATACGGGTCAAAGCTGAGTCAAGACCGTATGAAACACCCGATATTGCCAACGATCCGATTAATTACCGGCATACCGTGCGACTTCGCGACCTGGAACCCGGCGCCACTTACTTTTATTC
>JAJFLT010000081.1 GCA_021772555.1 Opitutales bacterium
AAGGGAGGTGAGAGCGGCGGTGGCGTGATCGACGTCTTCGTCATAACTGTCGGCTATGCGTAGGAGCATGGGGTCGAGTTGGCCGGTTTCCTCGCCCACTTCCACCAATCCGGTGACCAGATCGGGGAAGATGCGACTGCGCCGGAGGGGTTCCGTTAATCCTTCACCGTCACGGACCTGCAAAGCCACTCGACCGAGCGCTTTCTCGATATGGCTGTTGCCGACCACGGTTCTGGTAATATCGAGGGCCTGCAACAGGGGCACTCCGCTGGACATCAGAACGCCGAAGGTGCGGGCAAACCGGGCAACGGAAATTTTTAGTAAAAGGTCACCGATTTTCGGCAATCCGAGGTAAGTCCGGTCCAAAAAAAGAACACCCGGCGCGGTTCTGCTCAGCCATCGATAAAGTGCGCCCGCAAAGACAATTCCAGCGACGACAACCCACCAAAAGTCTTTGGCCCATAAGCTCGCATCGATGACAAGCTGCGTGAGGGGCGGCAGGGGGACGCCGCCTTGCAGGCCATGCAATACTCCCTGGAAATTCGGGATGACGAAGACCAGAAGCATTCCCACGATGATCCCCGCCGTGAGAAGGACGATGAAGGGGTAATAAAGCGAGGCGGTAATCTTTTTGCGCGTTTGCAGGTTCTTTTCCTTGTAGACGGCAAGACGCAGCAGGATATTGTCCAACGCTCCACTGGCTTCACCGGCGCGAATCATGTTGATGGTGAGCGGGTCGAAAACTTCCGGGTAGCGGGACATCCCTTCGGAGAGGGTATTTCCGCTTCGGATACTATTTGCGAGGGAACGTATAACACGGTGGAAATATTTGTTCTTTTCCTGCCGTAAAAGGATTTCGAGGGCTTTTAAAAGAGGCATTCCGGCATGGACCATGGTGGCGATCTGCCTTATGAAAACAACCAGCTTGGAAGATGGTATGGTTCTATTCCACTTAATGCGTTTGATCAGAGTAAGGCCTTCTTCATGCGGCCATTTTTGCCCAACCTTTTCCATTTTATGCCGTATCAAGTGTATTTTAAAACTTCGTCGATGGTGGTGAGGCCTTCGTCAATAGCTCTCAAACCATCCTCCCGCAGAGTTCTCATGCCTTCTTTTCGAGCGATGCCTGCAAGGGCATGGACGGAGGCTTTTTGGACAATCATCTCCCGCAACGAATCGCTCAGGACCAGCATTTCATAGAGTCCGATTCTTCCCAGAAATCCTTCGTCCCGGCAGCTATGGCACCCCGTTCCGGAAAAGTATTGACCATTTTCACCAGAGGATAAATCAGCGCCGAGCTGATCGATCAAACCGCATGGTGGTTGCAATGGCTGGCGGCAAGCGGCACAGATTCGCCTCAACAGGCGCTGGGCAAGAACGGAATCGAGAGTCGCAGCCAAGAGGTAGGGCTCCAGTCCCATGTCAATGAGACGGGTGATTGCTCCCGGAGCATTGTTGGTGTGGAGGGTGGTGAGCACCAAATGCCCAGTGAGAGATGCCTGCACGGCGATGCGGGCCGTCTCCAGGTCGCGGATTTCCCCGACCAGTATTTTATCGGGGTCGTGACGCAGGAATGACCGCAAGGCACGGGAAAAGGTTAAATTGATTTGCGGGTTGACGGCTATTTGCATGATGCCATCGATTTCGTATTCGACGGGGTCTTCAATGGTTAAAATTTTATTATCGGGACGATTAATTTCACGCAGAATGCTGTAGAGGGTTGTGGTTTTTCCGCAGCCGGTGGGACCGGTGACGATAAAAAGTCCGTGGGGAAGCCTGGCAATCCGTCGTAGTTGTCGAACCAACCCGGGCGGCAAATTCAGGCGATCCAGGTCGAGATCGATGTTGGATTTATCGAGTATGCGTAGAACGACGCTTTCGCCAAATGAGGTGGGTAATGTGGAGACTCTCAAGTCCACCGGGCGACCAGCCACGGTAATGCGTATACGGCCATCCTGGGGAACCCTTTTTTCGGCCAAGTTGAGGTTGGCCATGACCTTGAGGCGCGCGGTAATCGGCTGAACCAGGTGTCGGGGCGGCGGGTGCATCTCCCGCAAGGCCCCGTCAACGCGGTAGCGGATGCGGAATCGATCTTCATACGGCTCGAAATGGATGTCGGAGGCGTGTTCCTCGACGGCCTGGGTGAGGATGAATTCAACAAATTGTATAACGGTTGAATCGCCAGAATTTACACCAATGCCTCCGCCCTCACCATTTATCGAATCGAGATCCGATGTAGCCGGTTCCAATTCCAACTGAGTGAGGATTTCATCAATGGAATTTGCTTTCTCTTCACCATAGACTTGGCTAAGCCATTGGTTCACCCGATCGGGGTCGCAAACCACGATGTAAATATCTTTATTAAGGGAAAAGGTAAGGTCTTCAACGATTTGACTGTTAAAGGGATCGCGAGCCGCCAAATGGATCGAAGATCCTTCCACCCGCAGCGGCACAACCGCATATTTGCGTGCTATCTCCGGTTTGAGGAGGCGACAAACGCTTTCGGGAGGCACAGCCGGGGGCTCGTCCAGATAATCGCACTGCAAGTAACGGGCAATGATTTCCAGTAATCGCGGGCGGCTCATCTCCCCCGATTGGAGAATAATATCGGCCAGGGATTGGCCGGAATGTCGGCTCTGGCCATCCCATGCCACCAGCTTCTCCGCAGAAAGGAGGTTGGATGCGGATATAGCGTTGTATATCGAGGAATTGTGATCCTCAAACATGTTGTCGGTGGGGCGGTATTAGGATCTCTCTATGAACAAATCATTCCAGAACGGGAAGCGTAGCACCAGCGGCCTTGAGGCTTTCTTTCATGGTCTCGGGGTCCTGTGCTTTTTCCAGAGCTTCCTCGGCGAAAATCATGTCCCGATTAACCAAACTCATAAGGTGGGCATCAAGGGAGATCATGCCCAGGCCCGCTCCAGTCTGGATGTCGGATTGAATGCGATAGGTTTTGTTTTCCCGAATGAGGGACTGGATGGAAGTGGTGGCAATCATGATTTCGTAACCGGCGATGCGTCCGCCACCCACTTTTTTGCACAAAACCTGTGAAATGACGGCCACGATACCGGCAGCCAATTGGGTGCGTATCTGGTCCTTGGAACTGGCCGGAAAGGCATCGACAATACGGTC
>JAJFLT010000082.1 GCA_021772555.1 Opitutales bacterium
CCCATCGGTCAGGTTGATCCGGTAAACCACGCTGGGGTAGGTGGAGATGATGTCCAGGTCGTACTCCCGCCGGATGCGCTCTATGATTATCTCCATGTGCAGCAATCCCAGAAATCCGCAGCGAAACCCGAAACCGAGAGCGGTTGAGGTTTCCGGCTGATAGACGAAGGCGGCATCGTTGAGCCGCAATTTGCCCACACTTGATTTGAGTTTTTCGTAAGAAGTCGTGTCGAGCGGGTAGATTCCGCTGAAAACCATGGGGCGCACTTCATGGTAGCCGGGGAGCATTTCCGTGGCTGGTTCCTGGGCCAAGGTTACGGTGTCGCCCAGTTTGACATCGGAAATTTCTTTCAGGTTGGTCACGATGTAGCCAACACTGCCGCTTTGCAGTGAATCGGCCACCTGCATTTTGGGTGTGAACAGGCCTACTTCCTTGATTTCCGTCCGCACATCGTCGCTCATCAAAAGCGCGTGATCGCCTCGTTTCAATTCGCCCGAAAAAATGCGCACATAGCAAATGACCCCCTTGAAAGTGTCGAATACGCAATCGAAGATGAGCCCGCGAGTCTCATTTTGATCGGCCCATCGGGGCTCGGGCACATGTCGCACCACGTTTTCCAGAATTGCTTCGATGCCGAGGCCATTTTTGGCGCTGGCTTGCAAGGTTTCCTCCGCCGGGATGGCCAGAATCTCTTCCAATTGATGCTGCACCGCTGGAATGTCCGCCCCCGGCAAATCGATTTTATTGATGACGGGAATGACCACTAGGCCCTGTTCTACGGCCAGGTGGGCGTTTGCCACCGTTTGAGCTTCAATGCCCTGGGCCGCATCCACCAGAAGGAGGGCCCCTTCACAGGCTGCCAGGCTGCGGGAAACTTCATAGGAAAAATCCACATGGCCCGGGGTGTCGATCAGGTTGAGTGTATAATTTTGTCCGGTGGGATCGACATAGGTGATCGTAACCGGATGGCTTTTGATGGTAATGCCTCGCTCGCGCTCCAGGTCCATGGAGTCCAGCAATTGATCCTTCATGATCCTTTTTTCGACCGCATGGGTGATCTCAAGAAGGCGATCGGACAAGGTCGTCTTGCCATGATCGATATGGGCAATGATGCAAAAGTTCCTGATATGGGAGACCGAAGACATAAAGAATATGGGAGAAAGTGACGGAACCGATGGATTGCAACCTTTAAAAGCAAGCTGGGGGAAAGATGCGGGATAGAGGTGTCAGTGTTCAGGTGTCAGAATATTCGCATTCTATCCCGTATCCTGAAACCTGAAACCCGAAACCTGACACCTCTTCTAACGGTTCAGGTCGCTGTATTCAGCCAGGCTGTTCATCTTCCAGGTTTTGTTGGTTCTGCGGGCCAGACCGGAGAGAACCTTTCCCGGTCCGCATTCATAGAAAACATCGATTCCAAGGGTGGCCGCATTGCGCATGCAATCTTCCCATCGAACGGTTGACACTAATTGCCGGGTCAAAGCTTCCCTGATGGCCGGTGGATCTTCCAGCACTTTGGCGTGGGTGTTGGAATAAACCGGTAGGGAAGGCTTTTTGACATCACACTCCGCCAGGTAGTCGGCAAAACCCTCGCGGGCCGGTTCCATCAGGCGGCTGTGATAAGCGCCCGCCACTTTGAGTGGAACCACCATGCGAAAGACCCCGCGCTCTTTGGCCGCTGCCAGAGCTGCCTCGATCCTGTCCACCGGACCCGCCACCACGGTTTGCCCCGGACAATTGAGGTTGGCCAGATCGATGTCGAATTCGGCGCATAGGTTTTCCGCTTCCGCGACCGTTCCACCGATCAGGCTGGCCATGCCGCCCTTGGTCTGTGCACAGGCCTGCTGCATGAGGCGGCCCCTTTCCGCAACCAGCCGCAAACCGGTCTCGAAGTCGAAAGCCTCCGCCGCCGCCAGGGCTGTCAATTCGCCCAGGCTGAGCCCGATCACGGCCTTCAACCCATCGAGCCTGCCGTCTTCTTTGAGAATGGCATAAAGGGCATAACCCATGACGAACAATGCCGGTTGGCAGACACGCGTTTCGGTCAGCAATTCTTCGGGGCCCTGGAAAGAAGCCTCGCTCAGGCTCCAGCCCAGGATGTCATCGGCCCGGTCGTAAATATCTCGCGCCAGGGTTGAGTTTTCATACAAACTGCTCCCCATGCCTACTTTTTGCGCCCCCTGCCCGGAAAAAAGCAGGGCTGTTGAATTCGATATGGCCATAAAAACCACCCAGTAAAGAATCCACGGAACAAAGATCAACCAAATCCTTAAACCGCTCATCACGCAGATAAACCAATGAAAAAACCACCCAGATCCTTTTTCACAATTATCGTTTTCATTTTCGGAACTTCGTCCCTTACCGGTGGTGAGTTGCCGGCCTTTATCGCGGCCATGGAGGGCGCACCGGTTCCGGCGCTTTCACCTGCCAAGGCACCGCAGGAGTGGATTCTGGCCCATATCGATGTGGAGACAACGGGGCTGGTTCCGGGTTATCACGAGATGATCGACATCGGGATCGTCATGACCGACCTGGAGGGGAAAGAGCTGGATCGTTTGTTTCTACGCATCATGCCGGATTACCCCGAACGGGCCGCCCCCGGCGCCGTGGCGGTGAATGGGTTTTCGGTCGAATTGTGGAAAGAGCGGGGCACTATCAGCACTGGGCAGGCAGTGGAGCAGATGATCGCTTTTCACCACCGTGTGGCGGAGGGTAGAAATGTGCTCTTTGTGGCCTATAATGCGTGGTTCGACATTTCCTTTGTCGATCATTTGTTCCGCGCCTCAGGGAAGACCTGGCGCGAGCTCTATCATTACTTCATCCTCGATTTGCCATCCATGGCCTGGAGTCTCGGTGTTCGGGATTTGTTCGGTGGTGAATTGTCGCAAAAACTGGATATTGTGTCGGAAACCAGCGACCCGCTCAAACACACCGGGATGACGGGCGCGGAATCCAATGTGAATGTTTACCAAGCCGTGTTGAAGCGGGCGCGGGAAATACGGGAAAACTGACCGAAGCTTGCCTCTTTAATCCTCCACAGTGAGTCGAATTTCGGCGCTATTGGCCCGGATTTCGGGCACATACATGGCGTGGCCCAGCACCGGCAAGGCGTGGAATTCGCCCGGTGTCTCCGCCCGCAGCCGGTAGCGGATTTCCCAATAGCCCTCGGGCAGCTTGTCGATGAAGAGGGCCACTTTGCGATCGCGCAATTCCTGGTAAACCCAGCGGCTGTTCCCGGTCAGGCGTTCGTTTTCTTCAGCTCCATCAGCATTCACCTCAGCGGGTTGAATTTCGCTGGCATAAAGCGCTTCCCCGCTGCGTATCTGGACGGCTTCCAGCCCGGCGGGCTTGAGGTCCTCGAAAATCAGGTATTCGTAGTCATTTTTACCTTCGATGGTCAGGACCACTTCGATACGGTCGCCGCTTTGCAGGGAATCCCCATCGTTGAGCGGTACCTTCTCCTCGACGAAACCTTTGAGCAGGGTGGGGACCGACCGCAGCCGGTGGTAATCGCGCCGCACAAAGATTTCGTTTCCTGCCGGGGGAATCGGTTCTTCGAGGCTGAAAAATTCCGCCTGGGTGGAAAAATAAAGACTTCCCTGGCCGGTCAGGCGTCGAATTTCCACCTCGTTACCGCCGTCGAGCAGCCATTCGTGGGGAACCCGCCATTGGCTCTGGCCGGACAACCAATTACCGCCGCCGGTTTCCCCTTTGGCCAGAACGTGGCCGTTGACCCGTATTTCGTAGGTTAGGTCCGATTCCAGTTCCTTGGTCGTTTCCAAGTATTGATTGAGGGCCAATAGAGCCATGGCGGAGTCCCGCGTGTTGCTCCAGTGGCCGCCCCGGCGATTTTTAACCAGCCAATTCATGACCGGTTCGATTAAATCGCTTTCCGGCTCGATCGCGAGGAGAGCCATGAGAGCGAAGGAGGTCGATTCCACTCCACCGTCGGACCACCGCCAAAAGACACCACTCTCGCCCCAATGGGCGGTTGCCATAACGGCGGGTGAGGTCGACCCATTTTGCGTGAGGAGGATGGACTGGTCGGGCGATTTATCGATTTTAACTCCATCCCGCAGGTTTTGCACCAGCAATCGGGCCTCCTCCTCAAAACCGAAATGCCGGGCCGAGAGGGCCAGCAGGGCACGGGTGAAAGAATTGAGCTGCTCGCGATTGCGCATTAGGTTGAGAAAGGCGGAGGCTTCGAATCGCGAGGGCCGTTTATCTTCGATATCGGTAAAGCGCACCGCCAGGGCATGGAGCAGCCAGGCTTGCATGTCGTAGGCGAATTCGGATTCGACGAGAACTTTTTCCACATAGGAACGCGCTCGTTCAAGGGTAGACTTTTTAACTTCGACATCGGCTTGTTCGGCCAAGGTCAGTCCCCAGAGCACATAGGCGCTCATATAAGGATCGGTGGAGCCTTTTTTCCACCAACCCCAGCCACCGTCCGCATGTTGAAAATCGTAGAGCCGCTCGAGTCCGGCCTGGACCATTTTACGCAATTGGCGCAGATCCTTGGGACGACTGCGATGGGCGGCATCGGCATGCTCTTTTTCCAGGCCGCCAAAGATTTTTCCGGCGATGTCGGTCGGTTCCAGGTTCATGTCGCGCAAGGTTTTGGCAACCAGGACGGAGGGCAGGAAACGGCTCAAAGTCTGTTCCGTGCAGCCATAGGGAAAATCGATGAGGTATGGCAGGGCGTCCAGCATGGACACGGCTAAACTAGGCGTTGCCTGGACGCTGAAAGTGGTCGAGGCCTTTTTCCGCTCGGCTGGAATATCGAGAGAAACGATCACCGCATCGCCTTGCAGACGCCCGGATTTGCCAACGAATTTTTCAATCCCGTGCTCGTAAACGGGATAGGTTTTTTCCATGGCATCGGCGAAGTTGTGGCTCTTGCCGGTCAGCTTGATTTTAACCTCACCTTGCGTTTTCGGAGCGACCTGCCAATCCAGGTGGGCCTGGGAGTTGGCTGGAATGGAAAGTTTGCCGGAAGGCCCTTCGGTAATTTCGCCGTTATCTCCCACCACTCCGAGAATCTTCAGGCCGTCGTCCGTTTCCAGCAATGCCTCCACCGGCATGGGGACGGAGGTGTTGTTATGAAAAATACCGGAGACAATCAAGCGGTCGCCGATGACGAAGAATCGCGGTGCTTGCAGGCTGGCGATGAGGGGCAGGCGCGTTTGCCGGGTGTCGGTAGCGACGCCGAACCGGTTTTGTTGAGCCACGCCGCGGGCCGACGCCCGCCAGGTGGTGAGGGAATCGGGAAAGGTCACATCCACCTCGGCCAAACCATTTTCGTCCGTCTGGATATCCGGCTGCCAGAAAACCGTTTCCCGAAAATCGGTGCGCACCTGGACGGCCGGTTCCTGGGGCATCGGACCTTGAGCATCAGCAGAAAATTCTTCTAACTCAACATTCCCTCCAAGCATTGACATATGTATGGCACGACCAGATCCCTCTTTTTTCCCAACCGATGAAATTGAACCTCTCGCTGTATTAGCGTTTGCATTCGAGTCTTTTTTCGCAATCTCCTCGGTTTCCTCAATCTTGAAATAAGGCCTGTAATTAAAGGTGCTGGCTGTCCAGATGGCATGACGCCGTTTCTCTCCATAGAAGAATTGCCGGATGTCGGGAGCCAGTTCCGGTTGAATATAATAGATAGCATCATCGACCAGCCCGAGGGAGATTTCGGCCGAGACGGGCTCGCCCTGCCAATTGGTCGCGCGGATGGTGTAGGAACCTTTTTCTCCCGGCTGGTAGCCTTCGGCATCGGCGGAGACTTCGATTTGCAGGAAGTTCCGTTCGGGAGGGACGACGATCTCCTTTTGCTCAAGAAACATTTCGTGGCCGGATACCATGAGGGCTTCGAGGAAGGTATTGGGTATATGCTCGTTACCAATGTCGAGGTAAAGCAGCTTGACGGTACCGTCTAGTCGCAGGAGTTGGTAAGATTGCAGGTGGGCCGCCCCAATCGTAAAGAGCACGGTGCGTCCCGAAACCGGGGTGGAAATCATGACGGGCGCTTTTTCTCCCGGTTGAAAGCTATTTTTGTCCACCACGATGGAGACTCCGCCGGGACGGTAACCGATCTCCAGATCGCTTTCCCGCGATGACCAAAAGGCGGTGTCGGCCTTGATGGGCTGCCCGTTTTCCTCGCGGCTGACCCAGGCTATTTTGAAATAACCTTCCATGGGAACTGGGGTTCGGTAAATGGCTTCGCCTTTTTCATCGGTGGTGAGGGGAATCACTTCGATTTCCTCAACCTCGTAGCCTTTTTCTTTCAGGCGATAGTCACCGACTGAGGCGCCGAAGGTGAAACGCCGGGGTGATTTTTGTCGCAGTTCCTCCATCTGCTGGCCGGAAATCTCTCTACCACGATCATCGATCCAGGTTTCCCGCCAATATTCGCGGGTCAGCCGCAAACGGCCCTGGGCGGAAATGGGGCGGCTGTTGGCGTCCATTGAGCGAATGGAGATTTCCGCGGTGTCGCCGGGTTGGTAAATCTGATGCTCCGGTTTCAGGTAAACGAGGTAACTCTGGCGGGTGACCTTAAGAGTTTCAGAGGCGGTGATTTCGCGCCGGGAGGCATCCGTTACCCTGGCTTCGACCGTGTATTGGTAGTCGTGTTGGGAAGATTGGGGCGTGTCGAAGGAAAACGTGGCGGCGCCTGTGGTATCGGTTTGCAAAGTCTTCCTCTCAATGACGGAACCGGGGCCGCCGTAATCGAAATTTATGTAAGGGTTCTGCTCGGTATAAAGCCAGTCGTAGGAGCGCTGTGGCGTCCACCAATGGTAAAATGGCCGTTGGTAGATGACCAACTCGATTTGGGCATTGGGGACCGGTCCGCCGAAATAATAGTCGGCTTGAATCTTTCCCGTCACGGTATCGCCGAGACGGAAAACGCTTTCAGCAGCGTCTTCTACATCAGCCATACCGATCGTGACCTTAAATTCCGGCAGTTTGTATTCTTCCAAACGAAAAAGCTGGGCCTGGCCAATGTATTCATTGGTGGAATGGCGGTTGAACTGGATTTGGTAGGCGCCGAGAGGCATTTCCTCGTTGAGATCGGTTTTTCCCCAGGCGGCGCCGAAGGCATTCAATTTGAGAACTCCCTCGTCTACTTTCTGTCCGCGTGGATCGGTGATGGTAAACCGAATCAATTCATCGGTGGGCACGCGGTAGGAATCCGCATCGTGTTGGCGGGCGATGACCTTCCATTGAGCGGTGCTGCCGGGGCGGTAGGCGGGGCGGTCGGTATATGTGTAGGCCTTCCACTGAAAGTCCCGGAAATTCCCATAATAATATCCCTGGGATTGGGCGAATGCCTGGCGGTCTTCATGCCGTGCGGAAGCGAAATAGTCTCGATGCTCTAGTTTGCCGGACGATTTAAAGAGGGCCAGGCCATCGCTGTCGGTAGTTCCCTTCTTACTGCTGACGTGCCAATTGCGCCCGTCGTAGCCACGTTCCCAGATAACCACCTCAGCATCTTCCAAGGGTGCCCCGGAGAATGAGTCGCAAAAATAAACGAGGACCTCCTTTTCGGTCGATTTAAGGACCAGCGCCGCATCCGTTACGAGCAGGATATCGCGGGTTATGCTGTTTCCCCCATCGGCCTCGACGACATAAGCGCCGGCGGGAATTTCCCGGTTGAGCCGATGTTGGTCGGTTATCGGGTAGTAGGGCCGTTTGGCCTCCTTGTCCAAAGTAAATGAATGCCAGGGCTCAATCTCCTTCGTATCGATAGTGTCAATCCAATTGTGTTGGCTTCTTTTTTTAGAATTGGCAAATCGGACCGCTTCTTTCAAATCGACAGGAAAAAGCGAGACTTTGACAGCTTCGATATTGCGCCAATTCAGGTTGATTTTTGGCTGTGCACCCGGCAGGTAGGCGTGGGTGATAAATACATTCGCATAAGGTTTGACGATGTTTTCGATCGCTCGCTGAGTGGATTCGTAATAGCCGGTTTCGCCTTTACTGTACTCGTTGAGGATGCGCCGGTAGAGAAGGAGGGCTTTTTCAAAATCGGGCTCCAGATGTTGATTTCCGTTTTCATCGTAGGTCAGAAGCCCGCTCTGGGAAGACCACTCGGCGTATTGGAACAAGGCGTCGTCGTACCACGGATTATTGGTGCCCAATTCGATGGCTGCCGCGAACTCATCGGCCACCCGGGCCAGCATTTGTGGCCTGCCGCCCTGTCGGCGCAGGGTCATGGCCAGAAGGTAATGGGCCTGGGCTCGGTCAGCCGGAGATTGCGCAATCTTGAGGGCATTTTCGAGGATTTCGAGGGGCAGCGCATTGCCATGCCAATAGCGGATTTGAGTGCGAGGCCCTATGGAGTCTGGAACCCCGGTGGCTCTCCAGACGATTTTCAGGTAGCGTTGGCGAGCTGTCGGCAGGTCTTTGGAGCCCGCCAGCCAATCGAGGGCAAGCTTGTAATGGTTCCATGCTTGACCCCAGTTATGAAACTGCCGCTGGTTCCACCAGGAGTCGCCCAGGGATTCCTGGATATCCACCCAGAGCGCAAGCGGTGGCCCCTCCAATTCATCCAGTTCCTGGGCCAGTTTTTCGAGTTCCTGGCGGGATTCCGAGATCGGGCCCGATTCGTGTTGACCGGAGGCGGCGTGCGCCCGCCATCGTGTGTCGGCCAAGCGAAATTCCGCCCACCGTCTTTCCTCCACGCTCAGTTCCAAACGCTGAATCCTTTGGTAAACTTCGTGGGCGAGGGTAAAGCTTTTGTTCAAATATTGGGCCTCGGCCTCGGTTTTTAATTCGACAAATCCCTGTTCTTCCGGGGTATCACCCATTTCCGGGAGGGCTTCTTCATCCTGGCCAAAGAGACCGGAGAATACCAGTCCTGTTAATAAAAAGGCTGTTGCGACTATTTTCACATTAAAGCAATTGTTTCCATGAATAGAAAACGGACGGTCCATTTGAGTTCCGTAGTTAACAGATTTTGGTTTTAAATACGATAAAAGAATATACGAAAAGAGGACCCGGATATTAGAACCTGTCCAAATATATTTTGCCGGATAGTCTCAAAAGACTTTATTACATGGAAGATGATGTCAGGTTTCGACAAGTCCATCCTGAGACCTGAAAACTGAAATCCCCCTTCCTCAATTTGTCATGATTCCTCCACCCAAAGATATTCAAGCCATCGGCAAAGAAATTGCTGTTCTCTGGCAGGATGGACGCGAGGACTATTTTTCCATGGAAAAACTGCGGGCGCATTCACCCAGTGCAGAAAACACGGGCGAGATGGATATTTTAGGGCGTCTTCATGGAGGAGACGGTCCTAAAGAATTTCCCGGAGTAGAAGTCACGGGTTGGCAGCAGGTGGGCAGTTACGCATTTCGCTTCAACTTCAGCGACGGGCACAACACAGGTTTGTACAGTTTTCAATACCTGCGCGATCTGGGCGATGAGTTGAAAGAGTCGGGTAGCTCCTAGGGTAATGTTATTCAGGTATCACCAGACTAATAGTTAGCTGACAACCAATTCATCCATCGCCGTAACCAGGATGGGCAGGCTGAAAGTAAACAGGCAACCGCCCTGTGGTCGATTGCGGAATGAAATGCTCCCCCCGTGCGACTCAACGATTTTCTTGCAAATGGACAGGCCGAGGCCCGTACTCATCTCCCCGCCGGTGGGTTTGACCGAAGTGGTTCCAAAGGCCCGAAAAACGTTGCCCATTTCGTCCTCGGGAATACCGGGGCCTTCATCGATCACTTCGCAGCGGATCGAGTTTCCGCCGTTGAGCAAATTGATTTCTACATTGGTTAAAGACGGGGAAAATTTGATTGCATTACTGACCAAATTATCGACGACGCGGCGAATCTGGCGTTTATCGAAGAGGATATCGGACTTTAATCCTCCATCGGAAATATTGATGTTAATGTTTTTCTGCGCAGCGTTGAAGCTCAAAAGGTTGGCTGAATTGCGCACCACTTCGGCCAGGTTGCCGGGCGCGAAATCATTTCGCTCCTCGCGGTGTTCGGTCAAAGAGTAATCCAGTAGATCATCGACCAGGGCGAGCATGTTGTCGGAAGCCGAGAATATGCTTTGAATCATTGAAATTTGATCACTATTCAAAGGTCCGGCCACTTCGTCTCGCATAAATTCAGACAGGCCGCGAATGGAAATCAGTGGGTTTTTCAAATCGTGGGATACGATCCCCATTAATCGGCTCTTTTCCTTGTTGGCCTTTCGCAGCGCCTCGATGTTGTCCCGATGCCTTTTCATCAGGAACCTCATCTGGAGATGCACTTTTATTCTGGCCAAGGCTTCGGCGGGGCGGAATGGTTTGGTGATATAATCGGCGCCGCCCTGGTCGAGCGCTTTAACGATGGAGTCGGTTTCCATCCTGGTGGTGAGGAAAATAATCGGCACTTCCAGGCAATGGGGC
>JAJFLT010000083.1 GCA_021772555.1 Opitutales bacterium
GATTTCCAACATTTGCTCGATGGGGGTGACTCCGATAATGGCCTGTTCTTTCGGCCAGGTAAATCCGTAGGCGTAGGCGCCGACCAGTTTTCCTTCAATATAGACGGGGCTGCCGCTCATTCCAGCGACCGGACCCGTCAGCTTGCTGCGGTCATCCAGAGCCTGACAAATGATGACCGATCTTTGGGGACCGGTAAAATTATCAGCCACCCCCAGGACCTCCAGCTCAAAACTCTCAACCTCGGTTCCGGAGACAACGGTGCGCCATTCGCCAACCATGCCGGGCTCAACTTCGGAAAGCGGCAGGATTTCCTGTCCGTCCCCGGACAAAGCTACATTAAAAGCCGACGCCAAGAGCGCAAATTGACAAAAGACTGAACGATAAGAAGGCATAAAAAGAGTTTAATATATATAATTTCATTAGCGCGGGACAAGCCCATTCACAATCCAGGAGACACGTGCCTAGGGTAAAAGTTCTGGTTCCATTGCTGGTTTTGTGCTTCCAAATTAATATGTGGGTTTTAATGTAATTTTGCCAAATACAGGAAAAGCGCTGATACTTTTCTTTTTTCAAGATCAATCACGAAATAAAAATGAATACCGCTAAAGCCGAACTTCTTCTCGATTGCCGATCAAACCTCGGTGAGGGTCCTATGTGGCATGAATCCAGCCAGTCATTATACTGGGTCGATATTAACGCAGGGTCCATCCACCGCTATGATCCACAGACTGAAATCCTTACAATCCACCCGGTCGGGGATCAAGTAGGCGCTTTGGCCCCCTGTCGATCCGGCGGGCTTATCCTGGCCATGAGAAAGGCTATAGCCCGCTACACGCCGGGCGGAGATCAGCCTCAGTATTTATTGGAGGTTGAAAAAGACCTGCCAGACAATCGTTTCAATGATGGAAAATGCGATCCGGCGGGAAGGTTCTGGGCGGGCACTTTGGGGCCGGAAAAAACGGGTAGTTTGTACCGGATCGACCCTTCATTGCAATTGACCAAGGTTGTGCCAGGAATCACGATTTCAAACGGCCTCGCCTGGAACACCGAAATCAATCGGTTTTATTATATCGATACCCCAACCCAACAGGTGGATGTTTTCGATTACGAACATTCCACCGGAGAGGTCACCAATCGGCGGCTTTGCTTTAAAATACCTGCCGAGGACGGATTTCCCGACGGCATGACCATAGACCGTGAAGGCATGCTCTGGATTGCCCAATGGGGTAGTTGGGCCGTTTACCGCTACAACCCGAAAACGGGAGAAAAGCTGCTCAAAGTGGAAGTGCCCACAGCCAAGACAACATCGTGTGTATTCGGAGGAGAAAACCTGGACACTCTCTTTATAACTTCCGCCCGGACGGGAATGAGCGATGACGAGTTGAAAACACAGCCTCTGGCCGGTGGTGTTTTTACCTATAAAACACAGACCCAGGGTTGGCCGGTTGACGAGTTCGCCGGTTAGAACTCAGGTCTTTGTTTTCTCTTGCTTGCAGAGGATGAACAAAGTCCTATTTAGGAGACCATGCCCAAGACTCCTTTATTTTCCTGGCTGAAATCCCGCGGCACCGGGGTATTACTGCACCCAACCTCCCTGCCGGGCGATTTCGGCGTGGGAACACTGGGGATCGAGGCCTGCCGGTTTATAGATTTTCTGGCTGCCGCAGGGATGAAATACTGGCAGGTATGCCCGCTCGGGCCAACCGGTTTCGGCGATTCCCCCTACCAGTGTTTTTCGGCATTTGCGGGAAATCCCTACCTGATCGATCTCGAAGGACTGATGACCTTTGACCTGTTAAAACCGGACCATTTGCGACCCCTGCGCGACATGCCGGAGAACAAGGTTGATTTCGGGGATTTGTATCTCAAAAGCCGACCGATTCTGCGCCTTGTGCAGCAAAATTTTGTCCGTAAAAAACTCTCTTATTTGCCCAACTACGGTCTCTATGAAGATTTCACGGCGAAAAATGCCGGATGGCTGGAAACCTATGCCCTCTTCATGGCCTTGAAGGAAAATTTTGGCGGTCGTCCCTGGTTCGAGTGGGAGTCGCCTTGGCGATCCTTTTCCAAAGCGCAATCGGCCCCTAAAACGGATGCTCTGGAAGAGGCTATGGAAGTTTGCCGGTTTTCCCAATACCTGTTTTTCGGGCAATGGAGTCTGGTTAAAAAATATGCCAATGAGCGGGGCATCGAGATCATCGGCGACATACCGCTGTTTGTCTCATTGGACAGCGCCGATGTCTGGGCCAACCCGGAAATTTTCCAGCTCAAGAAAAACGGCCTCCCAAAATCTGTGGCCGGGGTGCCGCCCGATTATTTTTCTGCCACCGGCCAATTATGGGGCAATCCTCTTTACGACTGGAATGAGTTGAAAAAAGATCATTACCGATGGTGGATGGATCGTTTGGGGAACAATTTGGAAATGTTCGACGTGGTACGATTCGACCACTTCCGGGGACTGGAAACCTACTGGTCGATCCCGGCCGGAGCGGAGGATGCCACCGTTGGCAAGTGGATCAAAGGTCCCGGTCTGGACTTTTTTTCGGCCATCAAAAAACAATTTCCGGATTGCCGCCTGATCGCAGAAGACCTGGGCGAAATCACCCCGCAGGTCCATGAATTGCTGGCCCAAACCGGGTTACCCGGCATGGCCGTGATGCAGTTCGCCTTCGACGGTAATTCCACGAATTCCTACCTGCCCTTTAATCTGACCGCCAACACTGTGCTCTACCCCGGAACGCATGACAACGACACGACCCACGGCTGGTACGAGGCGGCCTCGGAGGAAACCAAACACCAAGTGCGTTGCTTTCTGAGAACCGGCGGGGAGGAAGTTTCCTGGGATTTCATAAGGGAAGCCTACCGCTCGGTCAGCCGCCTGGCCATCATTCCCATGCAGGATCTGCTGAGCCTGGATTCGGAAGCGCGCCTGAACACCCCCGGCGCTTCTCAGGGAAACTGGCAATGGCGATTTACCCGCCAGCACCTCGACCAACTGCTTACGGACAGCGCTGCCTATCTCAGGGAAAATGCCGAAATCTACGGGCGGGCCGAAAACTGAATCAAACGGGCACTTTTTCAGGATCACCGGAAGGCAAGAACTCATTCACCAATTTAAGCACCTCATCTCCGGCGTCTTCGAGCAGGTAGTGCCCCGCGGCGGAAAACCGGTGCGATATGGCCTTCGGAAATCGGCGTATCCATTCCTCAAGAAACTTTTCGGTAAAGACAAAATCCTGCATACCCCAGCAAATAAGCATCGGTTTACCGGACAGCTTTTCCAGGTTTTTCTCTATATCCTTTAAAACGGAAAAACTGGGATGCCGCGGATTCATGGGAATGTCTTCAACAAATCTTAGGGTGGCGATGCGGTTTTTCCAACTATCGTAAGGGAAGAGGTAGCCTGCCCTCACCTCTTTGCTCAACGGTTTGCAAACCGCCATTTTAAGCGCTGGGCGGGCAAAGAGATTGCCTCCGCGCACAAGGATTGCCCCCAGCAATGGCAAACGACAAATTTTAAGCGGCAGGGGCATCTCGGTGGCGGGAAACGCGGCGGTATTGAGTATCACCAATGATCCGACTTTTTCCGGCATTCTGGTGGCCAGACCCAACCCAATGGGGCCGCCCCAATCATGCACCACAATATGAAATCGTTGCAGGTTCAAGTGTTCGACCAAACGCACGGCATTTTCAATATGATCGCTCAAACGGTAGGTATAACTCTGCGGTTTGTCCGATAAGCCACACCCAATATGGTCAAGCGCGATGCAGCGGAAACGATCCCGCAAACCAAGGATCAGGTTTCGGTAATAAAAAGACCAGGTGGGATTACCGTGAAACATCAGTACCGCCTCCCCTCGGCCCTCATCAAGATAGTGCACGTGAAGGCCATCGAATTCCAAAAAATGATTTTCGAACGGGTAGATATTTCGCAGGTTTTTTGGGAACGGTTTCATATCACCGCAAAGTCTACATTTGAAGGGCCAGCATCATGCTGCTCAAGCCACTGCCTATGCCGAGCAGGGCCACCTTGTCCCCGGCTTTCACCGCATCTTTTTCCATAGCCATAGCCAACGTGATGGGAAGTGAGACCGAACCTACGTTGCCCAAAAATTCATAGGTCGAAAAATCCTTCTCGGGAATCAATTGGAGGGCCTCGAAAAGACGTCGCTGGTGCGCCCGGCCCACCTGATGGGTGATGACGCGGTCGGGAGTTTCTTCGTTCCAGCCGGTCGTTTCCTCAAATTTTTTCCAGGCCCGCTCGGCCACGCCGATCCCAGCATTGAGCAATTCTTCTGAATCGGTTTGCATTTGCAGGGCATTGCTACCCGAAGAATCTCCCTCACATAGATCGTTATGCCGTGTGTCGGTCTCAACCACCCCGCCCACCAACCGGCCGATCCCCCCATCCAATTTGGAAGCGCGGCCCAGCACCGCCGCGACCGCTCCCGCCCCGATGGTCAAATTTGCGAAAAATGGTTTGATGGAATTCCTGGTCTGGGCCGGATTCAAAAGTTGCTCGATGGTGTTTTCGACCAGCGGTTTGCCATTTTCGCCCGCCACAATAAGGGCGCTGTCGATCTGGCTGCCTTCAATCATACTACCGGCTAGAACCATAGCATTGAGGAAGCCAAGGCAGGCGTTGGAGATGTCGAATATCTGGGTCCTGCCGCTCAATCCGATGCGTTGATGAACATAGGCCGCGGTGGCCGGTTCCAATCGATCCCGGCAGACCGCAGCATGGGCCAGCAAATCGAGTTCGGCCTTCTCCAATTTCGTTTTATTGAGAACTTCGACCGCCGCCAGTGCACTCGCTTCGGAGGCCGAAACGGGTCGCTCCCAAAACCGGCGTTCTTTGATGCCGGTCATCAACTCCAACCGCCCGTAAGGTAGTTTCAATCGATCGTAAAGAGGCGCCAATTTGTTTTCAATAGCCTCGGAAGTCCACCGCTCGGAAGGAAGCGAATAGGCCATCGACTCAATACAAACATCGGAAAATATCATTCCGGTAAACCTTATTTCTCCGGCCGCATGGCTTGGCGGACAACTTCTTTGTCGAAGTAATTGAAGTCCATACCGGCATTCACCACAACGCCCTGCCCATTGATTCCGCTGGAGCGCTCACTGAGTAGGTAAACCGCCGTGTTGGCCACTTCCTGAGTTGTCACGGCCCGTTTGCGAAAGGTTAGTTTTTCAGCATAGAGATAATTTTCCAGATAACCGGGGATTCCCGCCGATGCACTGGTTTTTAGCGGTCCGGAATTGACCGCGTTGAAACGCACCTCGGAGTCTTGACTGAACGATTTCGCCAGATTGCGCACACAACCTTCAAGGGCCGATTTGACCGGAGAGAGGTAGCCGTAATTCTCCGCCGTAACCAACGTTGAGGAAATGCCGATGGTGACAACCGAAGCGTTGTTCTCAAGCACAGGTTTAAAGGCTCTCGCCATTTCCACCAACGAGAAAGAGGTAACGGAAACCGACTGCAGAAAATCTTCTCTTTTGGTTTCATGGAAAGGTTTCAAGCCTTCGCTGAAATTGGCAAAAGCAATCGAATGAACAAACCCCGCAATTGAATCACAATACTCGCCAACCTGTTTCGCCAGTCGGTCGATCTGGTTGGCGTCTTCGGCATTGCAGACGAAAACGGTTTTTCCCTCCAGCAACCGCCCAAGGGCCTGCAAACGCTCTTCGGATCGAACAGAATAGAGGACCCGGGCACCTTCCTCCTCGAGTATCCGGGCAACGAAATAAGCCACGCTTTTGCGATTCGCAACCCCGGACACCAGGTAGGTCTTATTCTCCAAATTAAGAAAGCTCATGTTTTAACAAAAAATACCAAAAAACCACTTTGGGCAAAGAACCTTCGGTGTAAATCATTATAATTGTGGTGGTAGCTATCTCGACTTCGCAGGCAAAAACTTAGCTGCCAATGCCACGACGGCCAAGTTCAAACCAAACCCCCAAACACCCGCGTAAATACCCAGAGGTTTGGCCGGCAGAGGCGCTCCCAGTTTCTGAGCCGCCATAAACCCAACCGTTACAACGGTTCCAACCACCATGCCCGCAAAAATGGCCCGCCCGCTTAAATGTTTCGTGTGCACTCCCAGGTAAATGGCTGGAACCATCTGCAGGAGCAGTTCCAGCTTAATCTCGATCAAACGAAAAATGGTGCTTTCCGATTGTATGGCCAGCAAAGCCATGGCGCCCATTATGAGCCAAGAGAGGATTTTACCCACCAGGGCCAATCGGGCTTGAGACGATGCGGGTTTGAACAACCGATACCAATCTTCGGTCAAGGATGAAGAGAGACTCAATAACGCGGAATCCACGGTGGACATGATTGCCGCAATGACGGCGGCCAAAAAGACAACCATGAAAATCTTGAATTGCGGGGTTTCCACGGCCAATAATTGGATCATGTGCAGAGAAATACGGTCGGTTGCGGCCCTATCGCTCTCCAGACCGGGCAGTAAGGCGGCACCCATCCAGCCTACGAAAACAATGAAAAAAGTGGTCACTATGGGCATCAGCGCCATCACCTGCAACGATCCCCGTAAAGTCGCTTCGCTGCGGGCGGCATAAATCCGCTGCACCCCATGCGGGTAAACGGAAATACCGAGGCCGATCATGATAAGCGTGCTCAGCCATCCGAGCTTTTCCCTCCAATTCGGGGATTCCCAAAAGGTGGGATAATTGGTTTTCAAATCGACCGATAAAACCTTGTAGGAATCATAATGAAGGTTAAGAAACACAAAAATTATCAAGCAGCCTGATAATAGAAGCAATCCTTGCACCACATCCGTCCAGGCCACACTGCGCAAACCGCCCAGCGTTTCGTAAAGCACCATAACGACGGACAAGGCGAGAATACCCTGCCACAAGACAAATCGTCCGCCCGAAGCGGTTTCAACCAACAAACCCATAGCGAGCAGGTTGGTCAGAATATAATTGCACAACGCTATCATGCCCAGGGCGCTCGCCCACAAGGACAAAGGCCGATGACCAAACCGATCCTGCAAAAAATCGGATGTTGTGATATACCGTTTTCTGGCCGAAAGCCGGTAGAGCTTCGGGGCGTAAATAAGGTATCCGCCAATAACCATCATCATAAACATCGGGGCCATAATGAATTGAAACCCATCCCGGTAGGCCCGACCCGCATAACCAATCAATGTATTTCCGCTATATTGGGTCGCGAACAGCGTCATCAAAAGAACGAATGGCCCGAAATTTCTGCCACCCAGATAGAAATCGTCCATGCTCTTTTCTTTTTGCGCCAGCCGGCCCCAAACACCAAGCCCCAGGAGGAGGACGATATAACCTCCCACAAACAGGATGCCACCACCATCCAGTATGGCCGGCTCATCCCTCATAATTATCTAATTGCGGATTATCCCGATCTTCCGCCATTGATTCCCAATATTTCCTCAATGCATAAACGATGAACAATGCGAATAAGACCGTTACTAGAAAAGTGTGCAAAGCCCAGTCTGGTAATCCTTCATCTGAAGCGCTGGAACCCCCGATATAAAACCAGGGCACGGACGCCAGGAGGAAAAAACCCATAACCAGTAATAATCGCAAAGGAGTCATTGATTCAAAATTTTCGAAATCCCATAATAAACCATTATAGTCCATGCGGCCCTGGCCTCAAAACAATAAAAATCCAAAAAAAAATAATTTTTTTTTTGGAGGGTGGGGACATAAAGCGTTATTCACGATAGGGGGTGGGGGTTTTACCCTGATCCTAAGTGGCTCTTTTTTGGGGACATGCGCAGTTGTTCACAAAGTGCTCACAGGGAAAAGTTGA
>JAJFLT010000084.1 GCA_021772555.1 Opitutales bacterium
TGGGCGGGTGGCCAGAAGAGGTGGTTGGAGGTTTCCAGTTGCAGCAATTTTACCGATTTCCAGGCACGCCGGGCCAATATCCGGTTTCGGGGACGGGACGGGAAACCGCAGCCCGTCCACACCCTCAACGCCTCCGCCCTGGCGCTCCCGCGGACCATTGCGGCCCTCCTCGAAAACAATGCCCAGGACGACGGGCGGATTCGTTTACCCGAGGCCCTCGTCCCCTATTACGGTGAGGAATATCTTGCCTTTTTGCCTGACTGATCAATCGAAATGAAAAAGAGGGATTGGTCGGCGCTGGCTCAGGCCTTGGGCCAAGCATTGCCGCAAAAACGCCTGCACCCAGCCGTTTTGGAATGGTTGAATCAGATGGGCGCATCCACACCCTGGGCTTTAGCCTGTTCGGGTGGGGCGGACTCTTTGTGTATGGTTTTGCTGCTTTTCGCCCATTTTTCTGAAAAAAGGAAAAACATGCATATTTTTCATTTCAATCACTTGCTGCGGGGCGTGGAGTCGGACGATGACGAGACCTTTGTCCGTGGTTTGGCCAATGGATTGGGGTTGAATTATCACTGTGGTAGGTGGAGCCATTCGCCTCAAAATGTCTCCGGCGCTGGACCCGCCCGCGAGGCCAGGTTTCAATTTTTTGGCGATACCATGGCGAAAATCGGTTCCGAAATCCTTTTTTTGGGACACCAGTTGGAGGATGTGGCCGAATCGGTTTTGCTCAGGGTAGGGCGGGGTAGTGGCGCCGGTGGGCTGGCTGCCCCACGCCCGGTGCATACATTCAGAACCGGTAAAGTCCACCTTCGTCCACTTCTGAATGTGGGCAAAATGGAAATCATTGCGGCATTGGCGAAGACGGGTATCGAATGGCGGGAAGATGCCTCCAACCGGAGAGGAAAATACACCCGCAATCGCCTTCGCCGGGACGTATTGCCAGTCTGGCAGGAAGCTCTGCCCCAAGATGTTTTAGAGGGTGCCGCCCGGGTCCGCGCACTGGCCGAGGAGGACGACGTGGCCCTCGATCAATGGCTGGAATCGGTCCTTCCCCCGGAAAAAAAGAAAGAGGAACTCGATCTCCGCCCCCTCCTTGGTAAAGCGCCCGCTCTATGGCGGCGTGCGTTCCACAAGTTTTTGATAATCAATAGCTTGGAAAGTACTTTCAGCGGAAAGGAAATCGATCGCTGGGTTGCCGACCTGGCGCTAAACCGGGATAAAAGTTCCAGCGCGGGAAAAACAGGCTTCATTGAGTTTCGGGAAGGCCGACTTCTTTTTTACAACCGGCCCGAGACTGAACCCGGCTGGCCGATGGTGCGAACTCCTGTCGGCGCGATGGTGTATTGGCCGGATTCAGCTGTATTAATGACCGAAGCCCTCTCTATTTCTTTGCCACAGCGGAACGACATTTTGAGCGGTAAAATTGATGAACGGCACCAGGCTTACCTGGAGGCCGGGGACGGAAAAATGACTACTTTACAGGTTCGCCGCTGGAAAACGGGTGACCGTTACCGACCCTTGGGCGCTCCCGGAACCCGAAAATTACAAGACTTGTTCACCGATCGAAAAATACTTGCCTTGGAACGAAAAAATCTACCCGTTGTCTGCAACGATCAGGGTGATATTCTTTGGGTTCCAGGGCTGCCGCCCGCCGACGCCTTCAAGATTTCCGGGAATACCGTACTCTCTATAAGATTGACTTATACAAAGCCCTCCTCAGCCTGAGCAGGCAGAAATTCGAATGTCAGATAATAAAAAACTTCCGTCCGGTTCCTCGCCGCAACGCAGCTCCACCACGGATCGGTTCAAACCAATCTTCATCTGGCTTGTACTGATCGGAGCGCTTTTGAGCTTTTGGTATTTCGGCGATACGCAACCCCGTACCACTAATGACTGGACGATCAAAGATGTTCTGCGGGCGGCCGAAGATGGACGGATCGCCGAGGGAACCATTAAGTCCGACCCCACCGGGGGCCAGCAATGGACGGAGATCCGGGTGGTGTTGCAGGAAACCTCCGCCGGCCAGGAACAGGTTTATGTGGCCCGGGGCCGTTTGACGGATGACAATTTGCAGCGTTTGCAGGAAACCGGTATATTTCGGGAAGTTCCCGCCAGTACCTTGCTGACGGAGATTCTGGTCACACTATTGCCTTTCATCGTCATTATCGGGGTACTGTATTTTCTCTTTACCCGGCAGTTGCGCATGGCGGGGCGCGGGGCCATGAGTTTTGGCAAAAGCAAAGCTAAAATGCTCACCCGCGAACGTGAAAAAGTAAGCTTCAAGGACGTGGCCGGATGTGAAGAAGCCAAACAGGAAGTGTCTGAAATCGTTGAATTCCTCAAGGACCCCAAAAAATTTCAAAAGATCGGGGGGCGCATTCCAAAGGGCGTTTTGCTGGTCGGTTCACCCGGAACGGGCAAGACTCTGGTGGCCCGTGCCGTGGCTGGGGAAGCCGATGTGCCCTTTTTCAGCATTAGCGGTTCTGACTTTGTGGAAATGTTCGTTGGCGTGGGAGCGGCCCGCGTGCGCGACATGTTCGAGCAAGGGCGAAAGAATGCACCCTGTATCATCTTTATCGATGAGATAGACGCCGTGGGGCGCCAGCGCGGAGCCGGTCTCGGCGGCGGTAACGATGAGCGGGAGCAGACCCTTAATTCCCTGTTGGTGGAAATGGATGGCTTCGATTCGCATGAAGGTGTCATCATCATTGCCGCCACCAACCGGCCGGATGTGCTTGATAGCGCTTTACTGCGCCCAGGAAGGTTCGACCGGCAAATTGTCATCGACCTGCCCGACCTCAACGGGCGCGAGGCCATTCTCAAGGTTCACGCTAAAAAGATCCAGATATCGGCCGAAGTAGATTTCACGATCGTGGCCCGCAACACACCCGGTTCATCCGGCGCGGACCTGGCCAACCTGCTGAATGAGGCCGCACTGCTGGCGGCCCGCTACGGCAAGAGAGAGGTCGATATGAGCG
>JAJFLT010000085.1 GCA_021772555.1 Opitutales bacterium
CATCACTTCATTGTATTGCCATGACAAAATATGCTCACGAAAGACATTATAATAACGGTTCACGGTGTTGCGGTTGATCCCCGTCAAACGAGCCGTTTTGGACGCTGGAATATCCTCGCAAAAGTGCTTCAGAATTTTTTTCGCTTATAATTTGTTAAACCTTTATTCATTAACGACTAACAATGGTTTTTATTATACCATGCTAGTCTAGAGCCTTAATTTAAATTTCCGGGAAATCCCGTTTTGAAATTCAGTGTCGAATTATTATACGATACTCTTTCTCATGAATTGGAAAGTTAAAATTTGCCAATTTTTGTTGAGATGGCCGCAACTTAATGCGGGAATCATTTGTTTAACCATTAATGCGACGACGTATTTGAGAAGGTTTCTAGATTTACCATGCGGGCATACCTGAAGAAAACCTCGTTGATTTTGGCTGGAGTGTGGGCGCTTTCGATGGCTTTGGCTTTTTTTGTTGGCCGGCAGTGGGCATCCGATTCCAGTGATCGTAATGAGAACGTCGATCATTCCGCAGTGCGTTTTGAAGAACGGAATCCCAAAGACAATGATTTGAATTTTAAGGAGGCCGAGGATTTATTTTCTGATGTGGATGCGGGCCACGACCAGGAATTTATAAACCCGCGTTCGGTTGTGCCCAGTTTGCGGGCCGCCATAAAATTATCCGACCCGATCAAGCGGCTCCAGCTTATTACTTTGGCCCTTGAGGGATTGGATTCGACCAATGTGCGGGAGGCGCTCGCCCTGTTTGAAAACCAGCCGGGTGGCGGTTTTGACCGTGTCCGCGACCTGAACCTCCTCATGTATGCATGGGGGTCCTTCGATGGCTCAGCGGCGCTCGACTATGCGGCCAACGAAATGAGAGGACCGGGTTCCCGTTTTGCGACCTATACCGCGATGAGCGGATGGGCTGCCAATGATCCACAAGGCGCCGTTACCTGGACGGAGGAGAATGATGCCGATAGCAGGACCGTGCTCGGTCTCATTTCCGGTTGGGCATCCACCGATTTGCCCGGCGCCACCGACTATGTAAGCGGGCTCCCCGAAGGTAGAACCAGTTCGCGCGCAGTTGGCATTTTGGTCAGTAATTACCTGCAAGAGGGTTCTGATTACGCTGTTGCTTGGGCTGAATCTCTTCCCGATGGCGAATTGAAGGCCGACGTTGTCAACAACCTGTCGCGCCAATGGGCCAGTGTGGACGCGCCATCGACCGCCCAGTGGATAGCCGATTATGCCGATACCGAGTCGGGTCAGCACGCGGTGGCAACGGTGGCTTCGCAATGGGCTCGGGATGATCCCGAGGCGGCCGCTTTGTGGGCAAGTTCTTTTACTGAAGACGGCTCAAGGGAAAGCGGTTTGCAGGCCGTCTTCAACCGTTGGGGCGGCAACGACCCCAATGCGGCTGGCGAATGGCTCAATAGCCTGCCGCCCGAACAGAATCTGGATCCGGCCGTGGACGCTTTTGCCCGCCGTATCTCGGGTGACGACCCACAGGGGGCAATTACATGGGCCGAATCGATCATCGATCCCGATATGCGTTTGAAAAGCGTCACCATTGTCGGGCAGGAGTGGTATCGGCAGGACCCCGAGGCGACCAGCGAATGGGTCGAAACCAGTCAACTGCCTTCGGAAGTGCAATCGGCCATCCTCAACCCGCCACCGGAAAGTCGCAACGACCACCGCGGGCCATTCGGAGGCGGTGGCTTTTAGCCGAGGAGAGTAATAAATTAACGCCCTAAAGGGGTTCGAACCAAGGAAGAAAGTTCACCCCTCTGGAGAAAGACCTAACGCTTGTAGGCCACGTACCTAATACAAGGTGCATCCAATGTTTTATTAAACCACGGATTACACGGATAAGCACGAATGAAGAAAAAGAATTTCGAGCGTAATTTAACAAGTATCTGAGTTTATCCCTGCAATCCGTGGTTGAAGAATGTGAGCATCCTTCCTTGGCGTTTTCATACAAAGTAAATCAAATATGTAAAATATGAAATATGAACGTTGACGTCTTTTTTTATATATTTTCTGCGATAATTGTTTTCAACTCATCTATATGCATCGCTGGTTTTCTTTTGTGAACCATTGCATGGCAGTTTGGGCACAAAGGGCGCAAATCTTGTATTGGGTTTACAATGTATTCTTTTCCAACAGATGCGATATCAACAAGGTGGTGTACGTGTATAAAATCCGCTCCCAAATCTTTACCATATACATTTGAAAAATCAAAGCCGCACACATTGCACAAGGTTCCATAATGCGATATACATTCCAATCTGGCTTTTGAACTTCTTTCATACGCATTAACAGAGACTAGCTTCGCTGCTCCCTCGTGATGTCTGTTGCCATCTACTTCATCTGGATAATTAGAAGTCGCATATTCCTCTGACAACAGATAGATGTCACCCGTCCCTTTAAATGTCTTTTGACTAATTTTTTTCCCAGATTATGCCCATACCCCTCAAGCCTTTCTCTTAGTTGTCCATAGTTAGAGCACGAGGGATCAACTTTTGTAAACCATTTAGACAAGACACGCTGGGTATCTGTGCCAGTCCCTTTTCCGAAATAGTTATCAAGAGTTGTATTCTTGTATCCAATAAACTTGCTTGGTGCGAAAATGTTTAGATTAGAAAAATAGTACCAATGGAAGAATTTTGAGAATCGGTGCAAAGCCTCTGAATCAGAATTTCTTTCGATTCGATTAAATTCTTCCGCATTTTGAGCGGCTTCATTTATTGATTCAATGAGTTCCATATTTCATATTACCGAGCGATAACATATTTTAGGCAGCGTTTAAGCTATCCATAAATAGGCACGATAAAATTTTTGCCGGTATTTTCAAGGATATTTGTGTTTTTGGCTGAGTAGAGGATCGGAAGGCGTTTCTTGAAATGGTGTGGAATGCTGTTGAATTAATTTCTCTCACGGAGGCACGGAGTCATGGAATTTGGGAGGCTGCGCTGGGTAAAGTTTGCGTATGGTGGCGCGCTGTGGGGGAACGTGCCTGTTTGGGGATTCTAGATGCTGAACTTTGGGTGGTTGTTAGAATTTGGGTGGCGAATAGACACGGGGAGGTGTTTTTTAGAGCGTTTTGGCGCTTTTATTGGATTTTTGCTGTTTTTTTGAGGGTTTAATCAAACGCATCAAACAGAGCCAACGTATCGGTTGTGGGTTTTGATGGATTGTGGTATAATCTGCGTTTTATTGGAAATGAGCTTCGATTTAACCCTAACCCTGTATTTTATTAAACCGCCGATGAACACGACTGGACGCGAATGTGATTGAACAATGGAGGCTTGGGCTTGTCCTTGGTGGGGATTCTGCACATTTTCTTTAAAGGTATATTTGATTGTTGGATATTTTATTATGAAAAAATTTGTATTTTCGGTTTTTAAGTTTTTTGCGGCCATGGTTTTGGCAACCGGCTTGTTTGTCGGTTTTGTGTTGTTGCTGCTGGTGGTGGCGGGGAGTTTCTTTTCGGAGGAGGAGGTATTGGTTAAGGATGGATCGGCTTTGGTGCTGGATCTGTCTTTCAATATCGCGGATTCCCCGAGTGTGGTTTCTCCTTTTGCCTGGATCGAAGATGCTTTGGACGATGGGCGTCCGCCCCAGCTTAACCTTAAAAAGGTCGTCGATACTCTCGATCGCGCAGCCGGAGATGAGCGCATTTCCTCCTTATTTATCAAGGGCCAGCTGATTTCCGAAAATTATGGGTCGAGTTTTTCCGCATTGCGGGAAGTGGGGGAGGCCATCGAGCGTTTTAGGGATGCGGGCAAACCGGTGGTGGCTTACGTGGTTAATCCGTCTCTGCGGGATTATTACCTGGCTTCGAAAGCGGATACCGTTGTGCAGAATCCTTTTGGTCTGGTAATTTTGAAAGGTCTGGCCGCGAATCCTGTTTTCATCGGCAATGCTTTGAAAAAATATGGGATCGGCGTGCAGGTTTCGAGGGTAGGTGAGTTCAAATCGGCGGTGGAGACTTTTACCAGCGATCGCATGAGCCCGGAGAGTGTTTTGCAAATGGAGGTGTTGCTGGATAGCCTGTGGGATTCGATTTTGCTGGATATTGCCGAAAACCGCCAACTCGATCCCGAGCAATTGCGTCATTTTTCCGATACGATCGGGATTTTTCCGGCTTCGAGGGCGCTTGAAAGCGGTTTGGTGGATGAGATCGGGTATTTCGACGAGGTGCTGACCAAGCTGACGGATATCTCCGATTATGACGACGATATTGAAAGTTTTACCCAGGTCAGGTTTTTTGACTATGCGGCCGAGGCGAATGACTGGCTGGAGGCTTTTGGGGGATTGAGTCAGCCCAAGATAGCAGTTGTTTATGCGGAGGGGGCCATCGTGGACGGAGAGGGTGATTCCCAGAAAGTGGGCGGGGACAGGATTGCCCGGGAGTTGCGCAAAGCCCGCTTAGACGAAGAGGTCAAAGCCATCGTTTTGCGGGTCAACAGTCCCGGTGGTAGCGCCCAGGCGGCGGAGGTGATCGAGCGCGAGGTGGCATTAGCCGGAGCGGAGAAACCGGTCGTGGTGTCGATGGGTGGTTACGCAGCCTCGGGCGGTTATTGGATATCGGCGGGGGCGGAGACCATTTTTGCGGAAGAGACCACCATCACGGGTTCCATCGGTGTGTTTGGCCTGCTGCCCAATATCAAGGAAATCGCCAACGACCACGGGGTCACTTTCGACGGGGTGAAAACTTCACCCTACGCGGATATTCTGACTCTTTCGCGTCCCAAAACACCATCCGAATTGGCCAAATTTCAGGACCTGGCTGAATGGGTTTATATCGAGTTTATCGAGAAGGTGGCGGAGGGCCGTAATCTCGCACCGGAAGAGGTTGAGAAAATCGCCGGTGGACGGGTGTGGACGGGGATCGACGCGCTGGAGGTCGGTCTCGTCGATCAAATCGGCGGGCTCGACAATGCCATTAATGAGGCCGCCGCCCTGGCTGGTTTGGGAGATGACTGGAGTTTGCTGGAAATGCCGGAAGAGTCCGAGAGGAACAAATTATTCCGCATGATAATTGAGGGAGGGAGGAAAAAGGAGCCGCTTACCTCACAAGATCCCATTACCGGTATTATGCGAATGATGCGGGAAGAATGGACTTCGTTGAGCGCTTTCAATGATCCACAGGGAATCTATGCCCGCCTGCCCCTGGACCTTTTTCTTAATTAATCAGGATGTGGGATGCTGGTTGCTTGATGCTGGATGATAATTGAATGCTTTGGGGCGGATTGACAAAAAGTGATTTAATGGAAACCTTTTATCATGGACTATCGGGAAGCGACACTTCAGCGCGATTGCAAGGCAACCCTAATTCCCGCCGGGGATGAGGTCGTGCTGCCGGGTGGGACGGTTTTGCAAATCAGCCAATCACTGGGCGGCTCCCTGACCGTGCGAAGCAAGGGAGGTCTTTTTCGTATCGGAAAAGAGGATGCGGACGCCTTGGGGGCGGAGATCGCGGAGAGCCTGGAAAAGGAATCGGATGTTCCCATCGATGAGAGTGGGCCGTTCCGGGAAGAAATGGTCTGGGATGCGTTGAGGACTTGTTTTGATCCCGAAATTCCCATCAATATCGTAGACCTGGGACTGATTTACGACCTGCGGGCGCAGGGCCTGGAGAACGACCGCTACAAGGTTAGTGTTAAAATGACTTTGACTGCCCAGGGTTGCGGCATGGGGCCCACCATAGCAGCGGACGCCAAAGCAAAAGTAGAAACGATCCCTGGTGTCGATGAGGCGGATGTGGCAATCGTTTGGGACCCGCAATGGACCCCACACATGATATCGGAAAAAGGGCGCAAGGTGCTCGGCCTGGATTGACCCGACCAATGCGTTCGAATCCGGTCCAGGACCTCTTCTCGCCTGAAAAGGATTGGGTGGAACGCTTTCTCGCCTACCTCGCCCTGGAAAAACGATACTCCGCCTACACATCGCGCAATTATGGCCACGCCGCCGTCCGCTTCTTTACCTGGATGCGAAAGGAAAACGATTGGCGTGGGGAGGCGGCCAAAATCAACAGCCGCAATGTTCGGGATTTCGTCATTGAAAGCCGCCGGCGCCTATCCGTCCGCACGGTCCACAACTATGTTTCCGCTTTGCGGTCGCTATTCCAATACCTGGTCAAAAACCATCATGTGGAAAATAATCCTTTTATTGGGTTATCGCTGCCAAAGCTGGGAAAGAATTTGCCCAAGTTTCTGAATCAAAAACAGATGTTGCGACTGCTTGAGGCGCCCTTTCTTCTCCGCGAAAATAAAGGGTTTGACCCGGCCAACGCGTCCCGAGACCAACTGGCCCTGGAAATCCTCTATGGTGGGGGGCTCCGGGTGAGTGAGCTGGTGAGTTTGAATTACGGAATGATTGAAATGCATAGAGGTATTGCGCGGGTGACCGGTAAGGGGGGAAAGGAACGGCTTTGCCCTTTGGGACCGAGAGCCACCGAGTGTTTGCGCCATCATCGTGATCAATATGCCGAAAAAAATGGCCATGACGACCCGGTGTTTACCGGTAGAAAGGGGAACCGTATGCGGGTTCGCGAAGTTCAGTTATTGGTTAAAAACTACCTAAATTTAGCGGGTTTGCCGATGGATCTTTCTCCCCATAAAATTCGCCACTCATTCGCAACCCATATGCTCGACGGTGGAGCGGATTTGCGCCTGGTGCAGGACCTGCTCGGTCACGCGAGCTTGTCCACAACGCAGATCTACACGCACGTGGGTATTGGCAGGTTGAAGGAGGCGCACAAGAAAGCCCATCCCCGATCATGATGTTTGCCTGGAGTTAAACCCCATTGCCCCGGCCGATCATTGGGCTCTTGTCTTGACTTGATCGGCGGCTAAAGAAAAACTTTCGGCCTGTGATGCGGGTTCCAAGAGATCGGAGTTTCCTGCTCTTTGGCCTGGAGGAGAAAGAGTATTCCTGGCGGGGTGTCTGGCTATTGATTTTGGTTTATGTGGGGGCCATTATTTTCGCTTCGATATTCAGCCCGTTTGTTTACTGGGGCATTCAATTCTGGGCAGACACTGCACCCAACCGGCTTAACACATACCTGGCGGAAAAGGATTTCCCCCGCTACTTCGACCGTCTCCGCTGGCTCCCCGTTATTCTCCTTTTGCCCTGGCTGCTGAAAAGATGCCGCTTGTTTTCTTTTCAAAAACTGGGTTTCGAATCGATTCGAAACCCCGGCATGGGTGGGAGAACCCTTCGTTGGATAGTTTTTGGAGCCGGTCTCATCCTGATTGCGGCGGCGGGGCAGGGTATGGTTCTGGGTCTCGATACCGAGCCGGAATTAACGGCACTCAAAGCACTGCAAATTCTTCTGGCGACCCTTGCCTCCGCATTGTTGATAGGCGTAATCGAAGAAGCCGTATTTCGGGGAATGATCCTGAGAATGTTTTATACCGCCCTGAAGCCGATCCCCGCTGTAATTTTAAGCTCCCTCTTTTTTGCATCCGTTCATTTCAAAAAAATTCCGCAAGAAGTCTGGAATGACGATTCGGCAGCGGTAACGATGGGAAGCGGGTTTTTTGTCGGTTTCTGGACCTTGTTCAGTGTTGTGCAGACATTTGAGTTCGTTCGATTTTTAAACCTTTTTCTCTTTGGAACGATCCTTTGCCTGCTCTTTTTGCGCACGGGTTCGCTCTGGCCCTGTGTCGGATTTCATGGCGGCGTTGTGTTTGCCAGAAGTCTTTATGGGAAATATTTCAATCTGGAAACCGGATCAACGAATCCATTCTGGGGCAGCGGTATTCTCCTGGACGGTTATTTTGCCTCCATTCTTCTTTTCCTGATTTGTATTTGGCTGACCAGAGGGTGGATTGCTTCGAAAACAACGACCGACCATGAAGGTTGACCCCCCAACTTTCCCACGAGCGATCAAGCCGGTTCTGAACGGTTTTCTGGACCTCGTTTACCCGCGTGATTGCGTCAATTGTGGCGACCTTGTCGAGGGTGAGCGATTCGACTACATATGCTCGCGGTGTGTGGATGAACTCTACCGTGTCGAACCGCCCTGGTGTTCTACTTGCGGGTTTCCTTTTTATGGTAAGTTGGAGGGTGACCGAAACTGTCCCCATTGCGTTGAACTGGACCCGGTTTTTGAAAAAGGCCGAACCCTCTTTCTTTACCGCGCCTTGGGCCGGAATTTGAAACACGAATTGAAATACAATAGGGCGCATTTTTTGCTTGGGGATTTCAGGCGCCTGATTCAAGAGGCGAAAGATTTAGAAGTATTCCTGGCCGGAGCGATCTTGGTTCCGGTTCCTCTACATCCTCGAAAATTGAGGGAAAGAGGTTTCAACCAAAGCCTTCTTTTAGCGCGATGTATAGCCAAAGTATCCGGGGAT
Organism: Opitutales bacterium; assembly: GCA_021772555.1. GTDB lineage: Bacteria > Verrucomicrobiota > Verrucomicrobiia > Opitutales > UBA2987 > JAJFLU01. The sequence continues at coordinate 8,373 of JAJFLT010000085.1, forward strand.
TTGCCGGTCGATAATTTGCTTGAGCGCATCATCGACACTTCATCTCAGACCCGTTTAGGACGGGAGCAGCGAATAAAAAACATGGAGAGAGCATTCGCCCTCAAAGCGGATGCTCAGATTTTTGTTGAAAAGAAGTATGTTGTTGTGGACGATGTATTTACGACGGGGGCAACCCTTAATGCCTGTTGCGCGACGTTGCAAAAAGCGGGGGCGGAAAAGCTTCGGGTGTTGACCCTGGGGCACGGTTGACAAGTCGGGCAAAGTGCCGGGTGATTCACTCTTGCCGTATCCTCGATCTTTCGCTTCAATTCCGGGCAAAAATCACGGAAAGCCATGGCCATTTTCAAAAAACCTCGCTATTCAACTGTCACAGTCGATGTCAAAAAGCGCGACATCCCAAAGGATTTGTTTACCCGCTGCCCGCTGTCCGGTGAAATAGTTTATTACAAGGAACTGGAGAAAAACCTCATGGTGGTGCCCAAAAGCGGCTACCATTTCCCCCTCAAGGCCCGTTCCCGCATCGATAGTCTCCTCGACACCGATACTTTTGCCGAGTGTGACGAAATGATCAAACCGGTCGATGTCCTGGGCTTCAATGGCCTGGCTTCCTATCGGGAAAAATTGAACATAGACCAGAAAAAGACGTCCATGAATGACGCCGTCATTTGTGGAACCGGAAAAATCGGCAAAATTCCGATTTCCATATCGGTTATGGACTTTCGATTCCGTGGGGCCAGCATGGGTTCCGTGGTGGGAGAGAAAATTACCCGCTCCATCGAAGCCTCAGTAACGAAAAAAATTCCCTTGGTCATCGTTTCCGCTTCCGGCGGTGCCCGAATGGAAGAAGGCATTTTGAGCCTTATGCAGATGGCCAAAACGAGCGCCGCCCTGGCCAGACTCAGTGAAGTTGGAGTCCCCTTTATTTCTGTCCTGACTAATCCAACCTTCGGGGGAGTGACGGCCAGCTTTGCCACCCTTGGCGATATTATTTTAGGCGAGCCCAGGGCCTTGATCGGCTTCGCCGGTCCGCGGGTAATTAAAGAGACCACCCGGCAGGATTTGCCCGATAACTTCCAAACAGCGGAATTTTTATTAGAACATGGTCTGATCGATCAAATCGTTCACCGTTTGGAATTACGGCACCGTCTTATTTCGCTACTTTCGGCTCTACATAATGGTCGTCAATCAGCCGTTCTCAAGTAAGTAAAAGAGGATCTCTCATTTCCTTTTTTTTCCCGGACCGTCAATTCACTCCTTAGTTTCAATAAATTTTAAACTATGGATAGACATAGATAATTACTATTTAGTGATCGAAACATTTATTCTTTATCCGTGTAATCCGTGGTTTAATTAAATTTTTAGGTTCACTTGCTCCATGCCTCTTATTGGAAATTACGAAGAAGCCAAAGCCTACCTTTACAGCCTGAAACACCACGGGGCCAAATACGGCATCGACCGTATGAGGCTGTTGGGCGAAAAGATCGGTCATCCGGAACGTCGATTTCCCGTTATTCACGTTGCCGGAACCAACGGCAAAGGCTCCACCTGTGCCATGCTGGAGGCGATCTACCGGCGCAATCGATACAACACGGGCCTCTTCACCTCGCCCCATCTCGTTTTTCAGGGAGAGCGCATCCAGGTGAACCGCGAAATTCTCGACTCCGATTCCATTGTAAAATACACCGTCGAACTCAAATCTTTGGCCGATGAACTGGCCGAAAATAATCCTGACGACCATCCCTCTTTCTTCGAGTTCATGACGGCGATGGCATTTATGCGATTTGCGGAGGAGTCGGTTGATATTGGTATCATTGAGACCGGTTTGGGCGGGCGGCTCGACGCCACCAACATTGTCCGGCCCGAGATTTCCGTCATAACGTCATTGAGTTTGGATCATACCGAACTATTGGGGAATGACCTCCCCACCATTGCCCGGGAAAAGGCTGGCATCGTCAAAGAAGGCCGACCGGTTGTTTTGGGTTGTATGCCGGAGGAGGCTGAAAACACCATTCGACAAATAGCCTCCGAAAGAAATGCGCCGTTGATTACCATCCGTGAGCATTTTGGCCATTCGATGCTCGATTATCCTTTAACCAACCTCCATGGCGAATACCAGCGACGCAATGCCGCCACCGCTCAACTCACCGGGCAAGCCCTTCAGTCGAGTTATCCGCTGGACCCGGGGGATTCACTAAATGCGTTGCAGCGGGTGGATTGGCCCGGTCGTTGGGATATGCATGCAGCAGGAGCGAAGACCGTTATTCTCGACACCACCCATAACCGGGAAGGGGCTGAATTGCTGGCTGGAAACTTGGAAGGTCTGGTTGTAAAGACCGGCCGTAAACCCATCATCATGGTAGGTGTGCTGGGCCAGGAAAGGGCTCAAGCCATAATGCCGGTGATCGCCCGTTACGCCGGCGAGATCGTGCTCCTGAAGCCTTTGCAGCCCCGCGCCGCAAACTTCCAAATGCTGCGTGAAGCCATCCCCGACGGGTTCACCGGTTGCGTGCGCAGCTCGAAAGTGAAAACGCTTTTCCCCTTTCCCGGCTACTGCTCGGAAGGTGAAGACGGCGAGACCCTCGTCGCCACTGGTTCTCTCTACCTCATCGGCGAAATCATGGAACACCTCTATCACGAAGTCCCCGTCCGGGAACACTTGCTTCAATAAAAACTGGTAGGCTCATTCTACAAAGTACTATTACCATGAATCTGCTTTTTTGAAGGCTGGTAAAGTTGCGCGAAAACTCTCAGTTTTTTTATAAAAATCCGAAAAAAAATAATTTTTTTTTTGGAGGGTGGGGACATAAAGCGTTATTCACGATAGGGGGTGGGGGTTTTACCCTGATCCTAAGTGGCTCTTTTTTGGGGACATGCGCAGTTGTTCACAAAGTGCTCACAGGGAAAAGTTGA
>JAJFLT010000086.1 GCA_021772555.1 Opitutales bacterium
TTCAGGATCCACTCTCTGATCGGCAATCATCTCGACATTGAATTTCCTGACAAAGTGGAGGCCCGGATAGTGATCAACGATTTTGCGAGCGTATTCCAGTTCGTAGGTCCACCCTCTCATAAAAATAGTTGGCGTGTGGCCTGTATTCTTAACCGCGTCAAATATTACATTCTTAATCCAGTGTTCAGAATGTTCAATATCCAATCTTTCTCCCGGGGTTATAAATAAACCAACCTTTGGAAATTCACTAATGAACTTACCAATGGAATAGGAAGTGTAGTCTTCCAGAAGAGGTGTCGGTGTAGAGATTTCGCCGGAAAGATTGTGTGCTTTTTGGAAAAACACCGATGTATGAATATTATAGAATTCAAAAAGTATCTTGATATTCCGTTTTTCACCTTCCGCTATCAGCCATTTCAGCAAGTCATGATTTTTTTTAATTTGATCATCGGACATGCCACTTTGGGCTTCAGGGAATTTATCAAATTTGACAAAATAATCAAAAGGATGCCCATTCCACAGAACGATGTAATTGAACTTTTTTCCCGTCATAAAATCGAGAAACATAATCCAAAGTTTTTTATCGTAGAAAAATGGGAATTCCTCCGGGGTAATGGCATAATTATATTGCCCCAATTTCATCAACTGCAGCGAGATGCCTCTCCACCGCAATTCTGGAGCGTCTTCAAGGTAAAAATCTTTCGGCACGCTATCCGAATCCAGGATCGTTTGAACAGCGGATTCCGCCGCATATACGGCACCACCCGTATCAAACGCATTTATCGAGATTTTATTACTATTTATTGAGAGACTGTAACCTTCTGCTTTTCTTAATGATTGCGGTAATCGTGAATCATCGGAGTGAAAATTAATTTCAATTTCTGAATCGTGCGCATCGACATCCTTTACCGCCGTCAGGATTTTTCCCTTGGCAAAAGATAAAGCCGACTCATTCAGTTCCTGTTTAGAAAAGGTGTTAGCACTAAATATAAATTGAAATGCAAGCAACGCCAGTGTTACTTTTTGGTGAAATAATTTAATATAGTTTTTTTTTAAAATCATTAGAACCTATCTCAAATTCGCTTATGAATGATGTTTGTTGCGCCACGGTTGCAGATGCCAGGCGGCTTTGCGTCCTGATGGGCTGAAGCCCCTCGGATGCAAACCAACGCCACAGGTGCTACCGTGGCGCACAAATCCTTCGGACAGAGGCGATTAAGTGTTTGAGCGGCGTTTCGAAGGGGCCGCAGGGCTTCCAGCCCGACAAACCCCGTCGCGCCTTGCTCCAAGCGCATAATTGCTTTCTGCATCACCATCATCGAATTTGAGATAGGTTCTACTTCAATTAATCCTGCCTAGACCACTTTCCAGGGCCAGTTGACGCAATCTTCAATTTCCGGAAAAAGCACATGGTCCGCTTTACCTTTGAGGACGAAGGTTATAATGCGGCAATGGCTCAATTGCTCTTTGGCCGTTTGCAATGTCTGTCCGGAAACGGATACATCATCAACCAGGAGCAAGGTTCCTCCAGTTGGCAAGTGGCATGGCTTCGCCAACAGCGCCGGGCGTTCGTAGCGCGGGTTGTTGTCCGCATCCCGGTAATTGATGTTCAGGAAAGCGAGTGGAACCTTTAATTGATGAGCCAGAAGCGTGGCCGGGACGAGGCCGCCGCTCAGTATACCAACCACACTGTCGACCGGCGGCAATGCACAAGCATGGAGGCGACCCGATATTTCATTAAAAGTGATTTCTTCCATGTTCGGCCTCGATGGATTATTTGAAATTAGGGAGTTGATTCGGGAGATGGTCCCGGTTGGGTTTTCTCCGGTTTTACTTCGCCGGAGAGGTGTTCGATGAGTCGGTTGGCGATTTGGGTGGTTGCCAGCATCTGATTGCTAAGGCGGTTTTTGAGGATGAAATAGGCGATCATGGCGGGAATGCCGATGACCAGCCCGGTGGCAGTGGTGATTAGGGCTTCCCCAATATCGCCGGCCAGCAATTCGGGCCGCCCCATTCCCCCGCTCGATATGGTGGAAAAGGCGCCGATCATGCCGCTGACGGTGCCGAGTAAACCGATCATGGGCGATACTGTCGCCACCACATTGAGGTAGTGGATCCATTGCCCGATGTTGTTTTCCTCGCTTTCAATCACTTCCACAAAGGAGGCCTCGACTTTTTCCTTGTTGGCGTCCGCCATATCCGGGCGAGCTCTTTCCAATGAGGCTTGCAAGGATCTCGAAAGCACGTTGGGGCGCTCGCGGAGAATTTTTCCCGCCTCCTTGAGATCCCGCAGGTGCAGCAGCGTGCAGAGTTCATCGATCATCGAATCGGGAAGAAACTTAGCCCGGCTGGTTTCCCGCCACCCGTAGATGATCAAAAAAAACAGAGCCAGGCAGCACAGGGCGAGGGGATACATGGCCCAACCTCCTTGTTCGAGCAATCCCCACAGGCTTTTGCCTTCCGTTTGCGCAAAAATAACAGGCGGAGCGAATTCCACCGAGTTGGCCGGATTTAGCATCCCGAAAAAGCCCGCAATAATTAGAAAGAGGAGCCAGGTGGATCTTGCCTGGAGCGTCAGCGTTAACGGATAATTATTGGGAGGCGGGGTCCAGGTGTTTTTCATCATATAAAAGCCGGTAGTGCGCGAATAATTCCTCTTCGGGCCAATGGATTCCACGCGTTTGCATTTCACTGTAGAGTAAATGGGCTTTTGCCTCTTTTTGCAACTCATGGCTGGCGGCAATGGCAAGAGCGTAGCAATCGCTCAAATAGTCCATCGGCATCTGGCCGGAGAAGACAATGGGGTGCAGGCTTGTCCAAAGTGCGCCGGTGAAATTTTTCTCCTCGAAATCAATTTTGGCCCGAACCCACCAGCCGAGGGCCGAGTTACCATAGAGGTTTTGCCTGCCAATCCATTCGGTGGCCAGGTCTTTTGCCTCCTCTTTCAACCCCAAGCGATAATGGCCCAACAGTACGGTCGCGCGGAGTTTCTCCCGCAGCGGATCGCTCGTTATATACGGCAGTAAATTTCGCGCAATGGCGATGGCGTCCTCTGGTTGATCGTTGAGCAGTGAAGCCTCCGGCAAAGCGCTCAAAAGCAGCCGTTCGGAATCGGTTAAAAATGGCAGAAAGCTCCGCCTTTGCCGGTAGAGGGCCCGAAGTACCGGTTGGGCTTCCCCCAGACTGCCTTCGCGCACCCAATCCTCCGCTAGAGAGATCAACGCGGCGCCGGGAAAAATTACCGCTTCGATTTCCTCCCGTGGAAAAGTCAAGATGGCCTCTCCTCCATCCGATTCGATCAGGATTCGCAAATCTCCCTGGTCCGTGCGGGAGAGTTTGCCTTGGTAAGTGAAACCGTTTTTTACGACTGCTGTGGCCGGTCCCGACAGGAGAGCGTTCATTTCGGATTCATCCAGGCAGAACGCCGTATTTCCCGACAGGCAAAAAGCGAGGGTTATGAGGAGCCTGTGGAAAATGATAATATTGGATTTGGATCTCATCGTCGGTTTTTGATTATGGCGATTGGTTGGCCGATTCCGTGTCCAACGCCAGTATGGAATCGAGGCGGGTGTGTTCCCGCCGGGCCAGGGATCGGGTTTGCGGCTCCCCCAACTGGGGATCATCGAGAAACTCCGCCAGGGTGTCACGGGCTGCCCGCAGGTTGGAAAGTTCCTCAAAGAGGTTCGCGCTTTCCAGGTAGGAGGCCGTTACCAAATCGTTGTAAGCGCGATAAACGGTGTAAATACGTTGATAATAACCGATCGCTTTTTGCGGTTCACGCAGGAGCCGATAGGCATGACCGATTCCCTCCAGGGCCTCGGCATGGGGGCGTCCGCGGGCCGATTTCAGTTTGAGGACTTCTTCGTAATGGGTAATTGCCAGTCGGGGTTTTCCAAGGTCAACGAGGGTTTTCCCCCGCAAGAGAGCTGCCTCAATGGCAATCGGATGCAGCGGCCATTCTACGGCCAGTTTTTCCAACCAGGGCAATGCCAGGGAGGGATGATCGCGATTGGATTGCAACCGGGCCAGGCCATAATAACCTACGGCCTTTTCCGGTCGATGAGGATACCGCTCTATCAGCGCAGTGAAGTATTCCTCCGCCGAGGGGAACCCGAGTTCGAGCAAAAGAAGCCCGGCCCGGCCCAGGAATTCAGCTCCCAGGGAGTCGAGGGGCACGTTGCGGATCGTCTCCAGCATAAGGGCTTGGGCTTCATCGTTCCTTTTTTCAGCCCGATAAAGATTCGCTTGGTAAAGGCTCAGGCGCGAGTGATAGGTCAACCTTTTTTCAGCCAAATTTTTGACTCGCTCTTCGCGCAGCCATCGGGCAAAGGTTTCAGTCTGTTGCGGGCCTTGCTTATTATGGAGGTGGTGCAGAGATTTTAAGATGAGTTGAATCTCCGCAGCCTCCACGTCATTGCCGAAGGTATCGAGGGCTTTAAGGAAAACCGGGTGTGCGCTATCTATTTTCCCCATCTGCTCATAAGCCCAGCCTGTCCAGTAGAGGGCCTCGCTTTTCCTCGGTTTTTGCTGCAAATCCGTTCGTGCTAGGTAGCGCTCGAAATGATCCGCCATGCGCTCGTATTCTTCCATCGCGCGGTAGATTTTTCCGGTCTGGAAGATGGCGTAGGGAAAAAGGTTTCCCGCTTCTGGGGTTACTTTGGCGAAAGCCACGGCGGCGCCTAAAAGCTCCCCTTGGCCCATTAGGATATCGCCCCTGAGGACGGACGCCTCTCCCTCTCGACCGTGACCGGGGAATGATCGCAGGTAAAAATCGATCCGCTCGAGAGCTTTACCATAATTCTTCAATGCATAATGGGTCGCGGCCCGCCAGTAAGCGGTTTCCGGCTCCAGAGGGCTGCCCTTGAGCGCATCCGCCAGCGCCCCCAATTCCTCCAGGGCGATTGAGTAGTCTTTCTCGAAAAATCGGGACATGGCATGCCAGAGGCGGGCTTCGTTCCCCAGACCTCCCTCCGGGCCGGATTGCAGGCATAGATTGAAATCTTCCCTTGCCTCAGGGTAGCGCTGGTTGAGGACGTAGCAGTGCCCCCGCGTAAAAAGCCATCGGGCTTGGCGGGGGTGGTTGGGATAGCGGGTCAGCAAATCTCCCAGCAAAGAGGCTGCCTTTTCAAATTGGCGAAGTTCCTTGTGGATTTCCGCCGTCAGGTAAAGGACTTCCGGCATGAGCGAGGATTCCGCGTAGAGGTCTTGAAACGATTGGGCGATGGCGAGCGCATCGTCCCACATTTGCAGGGAGCGCGCGGCCAGCATCCAGCGGTAATGCGCCTCGGTTTGAATTTCTTGGGCAAAACCAGAATCCTCTGCTACTCTCTGGAATAAGAGCCAGGCTTCTTCGCCCCGGTTGGCCAGAAGCAGGCTTTGCCCATAACGCAGCAGAAAGCCACCCGTATAATCCTCCGATTTTTGCAAAGATTCGAAGTCCGTTTCCAACTGTTGGACAAGCCTTGAGTAATACTCTTCCCAGAGCGTTTTGGCGGGTTCCGCGGACAGCCGGGCCTTTTTCTTCATCAGCGACCTCGATTCGGTCAAGCGCGCCTTTTGTTTATCGATCAAGACAATTTTGGGAGGAACCAGGCGGTAACAGCGAATGGCCTCGGAGTAACGGTTATCAGCCAGCAATTGATCGCCGGTGCTGAGGGCGGCAAAGGCGAGGGCTGCCAATTCCGGCATGGTGTCGATTTTCCACCGGGTGGTCAGCAGGATGTTCTCCGCGGTGTCGAGTTGGCCCGCCTCGATAGAGACCTGCAAAGCCCGCAGTCGCGCTTGCCTTCTCACCGCAATGTCCCCCCCGCTGGAATAAATATTGTTGAATAGCCCAATGGATTCCGCGATTCGACCTGAAGTTTTAATCAATTCGGCTCTTCTCATGGCTGCCAGGGCGGCTTCGGGCCGATTGGGGTTTTCCGATTCAAACTGCCGAAAATATAGAATCGCTTTCTCCGTTTGAGCGGTTTGCTCGCAAGCTTGGGCAAGATGGTAAACGGCGAAATTTCGCTGCGGATTCTTTTCAAGATAAGTTTGCAAAAAATATTCGAAAATTTCTGCCGCTAGGTTCGCCCGGCCCGTTCGCAAGAGGGAATAGCCCTGCATGGGCAGGAGCACTTTTTGAAGGCTTTCCGATTGGAAATCGTCTTCCTCGGAAAACTGTTCTTCGAGCGCCTCGAAAAATGAGGCCGCCGCTTCATACCGGCCCGATTGAAAGGCGGCGGTTGATTTTTGCAGCAGCGATTGCAGGGTGTCGCCCTCCTGGCCCGGTAGAGCGGACTTAAGGGACAAAGATAAAAGACTGACCGCAAACACGGAAAAAATTACATAACGGTCACAACTATGATAACGATTTACTGAAGCCATCACCTACCGTTTCCCTATCCTCGAAAATAAATGATACGCCATCACGGCCACCACCAAACTCCCGGCTCCGGACACAACCAGCGTCGTCCGCAGTCCGAGATATTCACCGCAAAGTCCGCCCGCAATCAACCCCAGCAAACCGGCCGTTGGCGGTAGGACGTTAAAGATCGATGATATCCTGCCGAGGACTTCTGGCGGGCTGTTGATTTGCAGTTTTGTGGTCAGAATTATATAAACCAAAGTTTGCGCCGCATCTCCGAAAATCTGTTGGGCAAGAAAAATGGCAACCACCAGGATTAACATTCCCTGAGCCGTTGAGAGAAAAATTATAGCGGCCGCATTGACGGCAATTCCGATACAGACAGCGCGGGTAAACCCTAATCGACCCTCTACTCTTTTTACGAGAGTTGCCCCGATGAGTGAGCCGACCCCACCGCTCCCCACCAGTAAACCCAACAGCATCGGGTTGAGCCCTGCTTCATTGAGTGCAAAGAGACCATAAACCGCACCCACCATCCACCCGAAGAAGGCCAAACCCAATTGCACAAACAACATATGACGCAGCCGGTCATTCTCCCAAACTGTGGCAAATCCCAGCTTGAATTCCCTCCATAGTGAAGGGCTCACATTTTGGAGACTGGTTCGATCCACGCTCTCTTTCGTTTTGATTGATACCAAAGTGGCGGCGGAAACAAGAAATGAAAACGCATCGATTAGGATGGCTATCGGGGCGGTAAACATTTGCACCAGTATACCAGCCAGAGAGGCGCCGCCTACCTCGGAAAGAGCACCGCTCATTTCCAGCTTGGAGTTTCCCTCCAACAAATCATCCTTTTTTAGAATGGAGGGCAAAAACGACTGATCGGCGACTTTGGAAATCACCGCAAAGCAGCCGGCGAGAAAGGCGATTAGTATGAGATGCGCCATTGAAAGCGCTCCCTTGTAAGCAGCCCAGGGAATGGTTAGGAGCAAAATCGCCTGGGTAATATCACAGGTTATCAATATCGGTTTGCGCTTTATCCGGTCTACCCAGACACCGGCCAATAACCCGACCGACAGAGGCGCGATAGCGCTCGCGGCCATCAATATAGAAATTTCAATGGGGCTGGCGGAGAGCACCAGAATGGCTGCCAAGGGTAGCGCATCCCTTGTCACAACCGATCCAAAGAGGGAAATTGTCTGGGCGGACCAGAACTTTAAAAAATCGCCATTCTTCAAGAGGCTGGCTGTATCTTGATCCAGGTGTTTCACAAAAACTATTCTAGTTTCACCTTGTGTTTCGGCTTTTCAGGCAGAGGTGAAACAAACGAAATGAAGTCGGTTGCGGGAGAAATATAGGTAGAAATGGAGGGTATCGGCAATCAGAATTAGTCGGGCGTCATAGCTTAAAAAAACCGGCCTGCAAAAGCAGAATGCAAGGGTGGGAAAAATAATTCGGAGGTCTATTAAGTGTTCGCAATGGTACGGCAAATAATTCATTTACAGAATCGTTTTGAGTGTAAAACCACAACTGCTTTGCTGGATGATGTGCGATGGCGTCCATATCGACCCCTCCACGGGGAAGCATTATATCATGGGGACTTTCTCCAACATTCGGGTTCGCAAGTTTCCCGCTATGCACCCGCGCATGGTTTGGTTTCTCACCATTTCGGACGTTTCCGTGGGCAAGCACTTTTTGAGAATCTCTTTGGGCATCCCGACCGAGGAGTCGAAAGTCATTGTGCAGCGGCCCTTTGAATCGAAAAGCCCCACCCACAGGATCAACCTCATCAACGACATCCAGAACCTCGGTTTTGAGAAACCGGGCGATTACAGCGTGGTGATTGAGATTGACGATGATCCGCTGACAGTGACATCTTTGACCGTTTCCAATTAAGGCTGGAGAACCTTTACCGATAAGTTGAATTCTATAGCTGTGCCCAAAATCGCTGAAAAACTTGTTCTAGAAACCCGATCCAATGTTTCCGCACCCGTTCTCGTGGTGGGATCGGTGGCTTTCGATAATATCATCACGCCTGTCATGACGGGGGACCGTATTTTAGGGGGAGCGGCCTCCTTTGCCAGTCTGGCGGCCAGCTATTTTACACCGGTTCGCCTGGTGGGAGTGGTCGGAAACGATTTTGAGGACGCTTTTATCGAGCGCTTCCGCAACCGCGGGATCGACCTGGAAGGGTTGCAGGTGGACGAATCCGGACCCACTTTTTTTTGGGCTGGCAAATACCATGAAAACTACAACAACCGGGAAACGCTGGACACCCAGCTCAATGTCTTCGAGCATTTTCGGCCCGAACTACCGGAGAGCTATTGCCGGACTCCCTACCTCATGCTCGCCAATATCGGGCCCGATTTGCAAATCCATGTCCTCGATCAGCTTCAAGGGCGATGCTTCGTGGTGGCCGATACGATGAATTTGTGGATCAATAATAAACTCGACGAATTGCTCAGCTTGCTCAAGCGCGTCGATTGCCTGGCTATCAACGACAGCGAAGCCATCATGCTGACGGGTGACCGCAACATTATTTCGGCAGGGTGGAAACTCCTCGAACTCGGACCCCGCATGGCCATCGTCAAGAAAGGTGAAAACGGCGCCTGCCTGTTCCACCCCGACGGTTATTTTGCCCTGCCGGCCTATCCGGTGGTAAATTTACAGGATCCGACCGGTGCCGGCGACGCCTTCGGCGGAGCGCTGGCCGGTTATCTGGCCGCGGTGGACAATACCGATTTCAAATCGATCAAGCAGGCCATGGTTTATGCCACCGCCATCGCCAGCCTGACTGTCGAGGCTTTCAGTTGTGACCGGTTGGAATCGGCTGGTCCGGCCCTGGTTGAGGAACGCTACCGCGAACTTCTCCAGATCACCGCTCCTTGAGCTTGCCTCCGGCTGGGGTTTTCCCCATAAAGTTTGTCTCGAAATGACAGCAGTCATACCAACCAAGACCATGAGTGAGGG
>JAJFLT010000087.1 GCA_021772555.1 Opitutales bacterium
CCTGGCTGCGGATCTGGCAGGTGTCGGAGCAATCTTGGTTCTCGCCTCCCGGCAAAAGGAGAAACTCGAGGCCGTGGCGGCTGAAGAGAACCAAAAAGGAGGCTCCGTTACGGCCGAGTTTTTAGACTTGGGCGACGAAAAAACAATAATGGATCTGTGCGACCGTGTTTTCGAACGATTCGGACGAATCGATGGCCTGGTCAATAACGCGGTGCTGCGCCCCATGAAAAATCTAAGCGACGATGCCGCGGCCTGGCGTCAATCCATGTTGGTAAACGCAGACGGCACCTTTCTGCTCTCACGCGCGGCAGGAAAAGTTATGATGCGACAGCGATCCGGCAGCATCGTCAACATAGGTTCCACCATGGGAATGATCGGGCCCAACGATTATCTTTACGAGGGAACCGAAATGTATCCTTCCGAGGGGACCGACAACACATTGCCGCCGGATTACTTTTTCCATAAAGGTGGAATGGTCAACCTGACACGTTACTTCGCCTCCGTATACGGCCCCAACCAGGTTCGTGTAAATTGTTTATCGCCGGGAGGTTTCTTCAACAATCAGGACGCGAAATTCATCGAGCGATACCACAAGATGACCTTTCTCAATCGGATGGCCGATCCCACTGACCTGGGCGGAGCCGTTATCTTTCTTTTGAGCGATGCCTCAAAATATGTGACCGGAACCAATCTGCCGGTCGATGGCGGCTACACTGCAAAATAAGATTACAAAATCTTGCGTATCACCTGCAGGGCAACCGAGAGGGTTGCAAAATCGAGAGGTTCCGATGCTTTCATGTCTTCCAGACTTTTAAGGGCGTGCTCGTAGCTCTCACGGTGTTTTTGCAGCCAGCGCGCGACAGCTTGTGCGGGGGAGCACTCGCCATTACGGGCAGTTATGCGGACCAGCAAATCCCGCTGTAATTGAAAAATGTTTTCCCGCAGCGTGCCTCTGGCGACGGCTTGCCAGTGCCCATCCACCTTCAGATTTTCAATCTGGCTGCGCAACCAGTTCAATCGCACCTGCACTCCGGTCTCGAAATAACAAGCGGCCAGCCTTTCCAGATCCGCGGCGCTGTCCGTCGCCACTTCGATAATGTCAAAGGCTGGATACATAAACTCGAGAGCGGCAATGCGGTTGGCAATGGCCTGGGAAACACCATTTTTTTGCAGCTTCTCCGCAGTGGCCAAATATTTTTCCGGTAGGGCCAATAACCGGGAAAGATTTTCAAGAAAAACTTCCATACCCGGTTTGTAGGCCGAAACGGCTTCCTGGATATTCTCGCACCGCCCCGGTGATTGCAGCAACCAGCGCGTGACGTGTTTGAGGCTGCGGCTTATGTCGAACATCATGCCATATTGAAGAGAAGCGTCGATAGCATTGTCCAGGCGCTCGATTTCCGCCCAAAGCGACCTGGCATCGAAAACTTCTCGGGCAATGGTATAGGCACGCGCAATGCGGGCGATGTCCGCCCCGGTCTCCTCCTGCATGCGGTAGGCGAAGGTGGGTCCCATGCGGTGGGCCATGCTGTTGGTTACGAGCATGGAGATGATTTCACGCCGCAAGGTATGGCTTTCCATCAAGTCCCGGTAGGATTTGTGCAGGGGTTTTGGAAAATACTGCTCCAGTTCTTGGGCCAGATAGGTGTCTTCGGGCACGGACGACTCTACCAAATCATTGTAAATGGTTATTTTGGCATAGGAGAGAAGTGCCGACGATTCCGGGCGGGTGAGGCCTAGTCCGGCTTTTTTGCGATCTGCTATGGTTGCGTCGGACGGCAGAAATTCCAGTTCGCGATTGAGTAAACCGTCGCGTTCGAGAGCCCGGATGAGAAAGGCGTGCTCGTTCAACCGCTCAACCGCAGTGGATTCCATCATGCTGATGGCCTGGGTTTGCCGGTAGTTGGCCAAAACCACCAGAGAACCCACTTCATCAGTCATTTCATACAGAAGCCTGTTGCGCTCATCTTCTTCCAGACTACCTTGCCGCAGGGCTTTATTGAGCAGGATTTTAATATTAACCTCCCTGTCCGAGCAATCGACACCACCAGCATTATCGATGAAATCGGCATTGATGCGACCGCCCTGGAGGGCATACTCGATTCGGCCCAGTTGGGTGAAACCAAGGTTGCCACCCTCCCCGATAACTTTGCAGCGCAATTCACTCCCATTAACACGCACGCTGTTGTTGGCATGGTCTCCCACTTCGGCATTGTTTTCGGTCGATGCTTTACAATAGGTTCCGATGCCACCGTTCCAAAGCAGGTCGACCTCCATCTTCAAAATAGCCCGTATTAGATCGTTGGGGGCGAGGGCAGCCACCTCAAGGCCGAGCATTTTTTGCAATGTCCGGTTGAGGGGGATTTCTTTCTCATCACGGGAAAAGATGCCGCCACCCTTCGATATCAATTTCCAATTGTAGTCCGCCCAGGTGGAACGGGGCAGCTTGAACAACCTTTCCCTCTCGCAATAGCTTTTTTCAATATCCGGTTTGGGATCGAGAAAAATGTGCATGTGGTTGAAGGCCGCTTGCAGCTTGAGATGGCGGGATTGGAGCAAGCCGTTGCCGAATACATCCCCGGCCATGTCACCGATGCCCACCACCGTAATGGCCTCTTTTTGCGGGTCCTTGCCCATTTCGCGAAAATGCCTTTTGACCGATTCCCAGGCCCCGCGGGCGGTGATGCCCATCGCTTTATGGTCGTAGCCGACCGAGCCACCAGATGCAAAAGCGTCTCCCAGCCAAAACCCGTATTGATGTGAAATCTCGTTGGCGATATCGGAAAAAGTGGCGGTTCCCTTGTCGGCGGCGACGACGAGGTAGGGATCGTCCTGGTCGATGCATACGGTCTGCGCCGGTTTGAGGATGCCTTTTTCATTGATGTTGTCCGTCAGATCGAGCAAACCGCTGACAAACCCGCGGTAGCATTTCACTACCTCTGTCATGGTCTCGTTGCGATCTCCTGTCGCCGGAAGACGTTTGGCCACAAAACCTCCTTTGGCACCGTTGGGAACGATTACGGTATTCTTCACCACCTGGGCTTTCATGAGGCCGAGAACCTCGGTGCGAAAATCCTCCCGGCGATCCGACCAACGTAGACCACCGCGGGCGATCCGGCCTCCCCTCAGGTGAATACCCTCGAACCGTGGAGAATAGACGAATATTTCGAACATGGGCCGGGGTTCAGGCAAATTGGAAATCTGCCGTGAATCCATTTTAATAGACAGTCGAGATTTGAATTCGCCATCTTCCGTGGTCTGAAAAAAATTGGTGCGCAGGGTGGCCTTGATGACCTCGAAGAAACTCCTCAATATGCGGTCATCATCCAGACTGCGGACTTTACGCAAGGATTGTTTGAAGGTTTTCGTGAGAGTGCTTTCTTTCTCTTTGCGCTGTTTTTTGGGTAATTTCGGATTAAACCGATTTTCAAACAACTGAATGAGCAAGCGGGCGACCTCGTAATTGGAGGCCAGGGCTTTTTCCATGTAGACCTGGCTGAATGGGATGCCGGTTTGCAAAAGGTATTTGCAATAAGCGCGTAACAGAGTGGTTTGGCGGCTCGTCAGCCGGGCACTCAAGACCAGTTTGTTGAAGCCGTCATTTTCCATCCGCCCCAACCAGGTTTGCACAAAGGCTTCCTTGAAAATTCCGCCCACTTCTTTTGTCTCGAACACCTCCAATTGTCCACATTCCATTTCGAAATCCTGAACCCAAATAACGGTTCCATTTCTGAATTTCAATTTGTAAAGTTTCTCACTGAGCACCTGCAGTCCCATGTTTTCCAACATGGGCAGAACTTCAAATATGGGTATAACCTGTTCCCGGTGGATAATTTTCAGGCTGAGCTTGTTTTTTAAATACGGCGGTGGACGATAAAGAATGAGGCGAATATTTTCCGGTCCCGATTCAAGCCTCGCCATTTGCGCGATATCCTGGGCGGCATCCTGGGGCCCAACCTCTTCCCGATAGGCGACCGGAAACGCGTTGCTGAAGCGGTGAAAATGCCTGAGACCTTCTTCCTCCCCGAATTGGTCCTTGAGAGCTGCGCCCAGGTTGTCTTCCCAGGAGCGTACCGTGGCGGCGATTTTCTTCTCGATGATGGGGACCTGCTCCTGGGGAAAATCCCAGGGTGTGGTGTGGATCGTATAATGGACGCGGGCCAGCACGGACTCCGTCATAACCACGCTCGACTTTACTTTTTTTCCCCTTAAAGCCAGCATGAGAACGGATTGCACCCGTTCGCGTATCTGGGTATTGTAACGATCCCGCGGGATGAAGACGAGGCAGGAAAAATAGCGCCCGAATGTTTCCCTGCGAATGAACAGCTTTACTCTCTGGCGTTCCTGCAGGTGCAGAATGCCGGTGCATGTCCCCAACAGTTCCTGGGCGGAACTTTGAAAAAGCTCTTCCCTGGGGTAGGTGTTGAGGATGTGGACCAAGGCTTTTCCACCGTGGCTGGCGGGATCCATCGCGGAAAGGGCGAGAACCTT
>JAJFLT010000088.1 GCA_021772555.1 Opitutales bacterium
GGATGATCCTGGGGGCAACTTTGGAAGGTATATCGTTTTGTCCTGAGACGGCTGTCTGTTTGGGCGTTCTCGGTCAATTAGTCGAGAAGAGCGAGATTGAGCCACAGGAACGAGTTGTCATCTTCAATACAGGTACCGCTCAGAAATACCCAGAGGCGATAGAGGAAAATCTACCGAAAATTGACTTGAACCAACCGATCCAGTGGAACGAAATTTAAGTGATTTAAGTCCTATTTGGGAAAGTTATCTGGATGACCCCCTGAATGTCTTGGAAGGTCCTCCGGCGGAAGGACGTTTGGAGTCATGCTACCGGGCTATCTTGTCCTACCGGGAAGGTTTTTTGGAGAAAGCCCATAATTTCTTGCGCCAGGCTCAGGTTGCTGATCCGAGTTCACTGGTGGCGGCGGAATTGAATAAATTTCTCGCCTGGCAAAAACCGTCCAACCGCGATGCTATTTATGCCACACCGAACGGTTTCAATCGTTTTATCCGGGGTGGGGGAAATATCGAGCTTTATGAAAATCTGAGTAAACTGCTGCGTGAAGTATACTCACAGTCAGAAGAATTGAAGCTGCTCGATATCGGAGCGGGGGACGGTCATGCTCTTTTGCCTTCTTTGACGGCCAATGTGGAGATGGTGGACATTGTCGAACCGTCCGCGAAAATGCTTGCCGATCTATGTGCCGCTCTGGATGAGAGGCGGATACAATATCGTTCGTTCAACGGCACCTTGCAGGAATTTATCGAGAATAAGCAGGGGCAGCGTTGGGATATCATCCAGGCGACTTACAGCCTGCACTCCATATCGACCGAGGAGCGCATGGCGATGCTGGATTGGATTTGCCGGCATGGGGAGACCTTTATTTTTGCCGAATTTGATGTTCCAGAATTTCAGTTCTCTTGCGAACCGGACAGTTTCCATTACTTTATGGAAAGGTTCGAAAAGGGCCTGAGTGAATACGAGGAAGGTGAGGAACGGGAAATTGTGGCCCAGGAATTTCTCATGCCGGTATTGCTGGGGAACTTGCATAAAGATCATAACCGAGTTACGTTTGAGCAGACCATGGAATCGTGGAAATCCGATTTGAAGGCAATTGGATTTCAAAATGTTGAATTAAGTCTCATTTCCCATTATTGGTGGGCGGATTCCTATTTAGTGAAAGCAAAATGCAGTTAACTGAAATTGGGTTAGATAGTTCATGAGTGGAAGTGAAACGTTGGCTCAGGCTGATGGCTCCGGGCAGGTCGGGGAGGCTCGGCCGTTTACGAGCGGTCATGTTTACCGCATCCGGGGATGGAGGCTGTTGTTATTTTGGCCTGCTTGCCTTTTTGTCCGCCTCTGGCACGCCACATTGCGTCTGCGCATCGATCCGCAGGAGGAGGCCTGGTTACGGGATACAGAAGTCCCCAAACTTCTCATTGGCTGGCACAACCGTTCCTTCATGTTCTCGGAAATATTCCGGCGTTTTCACGACCCACAGAAAATTCATTTGTTGGTCAGTCCGAGCCGTATGGCGGCCTGGGAGGCGGATTTTTTTTCAACTGTGGGCATCCGGTCGATCCGTGGTTCCAGTAGCCGCCGATCCATCACGGCAACCCGCGAACTGTTGGCTATCCGGAAATCGGGCCAGGACATCGGCATCAGCCCGGACGGGCCCAGTGGGCCGCTGTACGATTTCAAACGCGGGGCCGTGTTTCTGGCCCGTGTTTCAGACGCCCCCATGGCTCTGATTTCGGCTAATTTTCGACTCGCATTGCGCCTGAATTCATGGGACCGGCATTTTTTCCCCATCCCGTTTTCGAGGGTCGATGTACGCATAGCGCGTTTGCCGCCCTATTCCCAGTTGGATTGTGGGAATGAGAAGGAAGCGGCCAAAAAGATGAAGGCCGCCTTGATGGATATAACGGCTGATACTTAACCTGAGCGAAGCCGGAAACGGCATTGGGCGAGCGTGTTTGTGATTGTTAATACCACAATTGGCGTATAGTTAAACATTGTAGAATTCGCATTGGTGCGGTCCGAGGGAGATTGCAAAAAACCTGATATCAAAAGTAACCGCGAGAGGCATGACTTTTCCATCCCGTTTCAAGAGAGCACGCGCCTTGAGAGCCTTCATCGCGTTTTTTCTCTGGTTTTACTTTTCAGGAGGTTTGTTAACGGTGTTTTACCCACCAAAATATGAGGTATTTCCCGTTTTTTCCTGGTTTTTGTTCGGTTTGACACCCAATCCGCAAATGCGTTATGCCATTCGCATTTCTTCCTGGAATGGCCGGGATCTGAGCCAACCTGTTTATTATGAGGAAGGCAACGAATTGCATATTCAAAGCCACGATGCCATCTTTTTACACTCCATCGCGCAAAATTTGGGAAAAGCGCTCGAAGGGGGCAATTCTGATGATGTGACCCAGTTCCGCGCCATAATGGAAAACAATTATCTCTCACCGCCATGCGATTATGAATTGGTAGAAATTGTTTATGATCCCATCAAGCGTTGGAAAACGGGCCACAAAAGTGAGAGTATTATCAAACGGTTCCAATCCAAGTCTGAGAACCAATGAATTTTCTCTACAAAATTACGCGAATCTTTTCATTTCCTTGTCATATCCGAGGATCCGTCCGCAATTGGGCTCTGGAACCGGCTTTTGTGACTGCCCAGACTCTGATCCGGATTTACTATCTTTTTCTGCTGTATTACGCCATGTTTCAGCTCCCGCTTTGGCAAGAATACAGCCAAATAAAGGAACTCGATCTACTCTGGCCGGTTTTTTGGATTCGGTTTTTTGATCCGAGCGCCAGTGCACATTTTATTCTTGGATATGGTCTGGTAGCTGCCCTTGCGGGCTCTATTTGGTGCCGTCAGCGCTGGATTCGAGTGCTGGTATTTTTGTCCGTACTCCAGTTTCTGGCTTTGAAGTATTCCTTTGGGCGAATCGGGCACAGTATGCACCTTTGGCTGATCACTTCATTCATCTTTGTTTTTTTGCCCGTAGATTGGGTGAGCACGCAACCGGTATCCCGGATGACTCGATACCTGACTTTGAGGGTATTTTGGTTATGCCAGGCAATCGTGATGTTGACCTACACAATGGCTGGAATAGGGAAGTTAGGGGGTGCCATTTATCAATTGGCCATTGGACAGATACATGCTTTTCATCCCGATGCCTTTGCCTTACACATCGCAGACCGGCTGATTACCACCCATTCGGAAAGTATCCTCGGTCCCTGGTTTATTGAGCATGCGATATGGGGCTGGCCCATGATGCTGGTGGCGGTGTATTTCCAGTTTTTTGCTTTTTGGGCGGCCTTTCGTCCCTCCCTTCATCGTCTTTGGGCCGTGGCCTTAATCGGTTTTCACATTGGTTCCGCTGTTACCCTCTCGATCAATTTCCGCTCCAGTATATTTCTGGTGGGATTACTGTTTTTAAGCAGTCCCTTCTACCCGGAAAAAAACTCTTGGGGCCATGTTATTGCCTCAATGCCGATTATCGGTATTCCATTCCGCGCGAAGCTGCGGACGGGTTGATTGGAGCTAAACTCTCAAGTTAATCAAAAATCGATTTTAGGTTTTTTCTTAACGAAGAGGAAATCTTAGAATACTTTGTACAAAGCCTGATTTAGGTCCGCAATCAAGTCGGCTGGGTCTTCGATGCCGATGGAAAGCCTCACTGTGGTGTCCTTGATACCGCCCATTTCCAGTTCCTGCGGCGCGAGATCGGTGGCGAAAAACAGTTTGGCCGGTGTGACCATCGATTCGGTTGAGCCGAGGCTGGCGGCAAGGCGAAATATTTGAAGGGCTTCGATAAAGGCATGCATCTGTTTTTCCGTTCCCTCCAGGTGGAAGGTGACAATTCCACCGAAATCCTGCATTTGCTTTTTGGCCAGTTGGTGATCCGGATGGGTTTCCAGACCGGGGTAAAATACTTTTTCGACACAATCGTGGTTTTCCAGAAACTCCGCGATCTTGAGGGCATTTTTGCATTGGCGGCGGTATCGCAGAAAATAGGTCTTGAGCCCGCGCAGAACGAGGTAGGCGGAATCCGGGGCCAGGGCCGCGCCGGTGTTGGCATAGTCGGGTCTCATCGATGAAATGAGTTCTTTACTGCCGATTATGGCCCCGCCCAGAACGTCCCCATGGCCGGAGGCATATTTAGTCAGGCTGTGCAGAAAAAGGTCGATGACATAATGTCCATAGTTGTGCAAACCGGCGAAGGTGCTGTCGAGCAGGGTGAGGACATTGTTTTCCTGAGCTTG
Source organism: Opitutales bacterium (assembly GCA_021772555.1). Lineage (GTDB taxonomy): Bacteria > Verrucomicrobiota > Verrucomicrobiia > Opitutales > UBA2987 > JAJFLU01. The sequence continues at coordinate 4,253 of JAJFLT010000088.1, forward strand.
TCCGATGATGAAATCGAGATCGGCAATCCAGGTCATGGGATTGGTGGGAGACTCAAAAATGATGAGCCGGGTGTTTTCCCTCACCAGCTCGCTGGCGATTCCCTGATGATCTTTGATCGACAAAAGCGAGTGAGTTACACCGAACTTTGCCAGGAGATTCCGCACGATATAGCGGGTGGGGCGGTAGGACTCGACAAACATCAACACATTGTCGCCCTGCTTCAGGAGGGAGAGGAGGCAAGTGGTGATGGCGGTGACCCCACTGCTGGTGGCGAGGGCGTCCTCCCTGTCCTGCATCTTGCAGAGGAGAAGTTCCAGTTGGCATAGTGTGGGGTTGGCGTAGCGGGAGTAGAAATAAGCGTCTTTTTTCCCACTGAGCAGTTTTTCGATCTCCTCGACCGAGGGCAGTGTATATTTGACCGACCGGTGGACCGGCTCAACCAAAGGCTCGTTGGAGGGCTCCGGCCGCACCGGGGGCTGGTGGTTTACCAGAGTTTCCTTTTTCATTGGGGAAAAAATCAGCTCAGGTAATTCTCGGTCATTTCCTTGACGATGAAATCATAGGCGTCGTCCACCGAGTCCATCATCTTGAACAGATCCAGATCTTTTTCCGAAATGACTCCCCACTGGCAAAGCGCCTTAAAATTGATCACCTCTTTCCAAAACTCCGACCCGAAAAGAATAATAGGGATTCGTTTTTCAATTTTCCTGGTTTGGATAAGGGTCAATACCTCGAACAATTCGTCCATTGTGCCGAATCCACCGGGGAAAACGAGGAGAACTTTAGCCAGGTAGAGGAACCAGTATTTGCGCACGAAAAAATAATGAAATTCAAAATTAAGGTCCCTCGTGATATAGGGGTTGTTGCCCTGCTCATGAGGCAGGCTGATTCCCAGGCCGATGGAGCGTCCCTTCGCCTCGGAAGCTCCCCGGTTGGCCGCTTCCATAATGCCGGGGCCGCCGCCGGAGCAGACCAGGAAGCGTTCCATGGGATCGCGAATGGTGAGGGACCATCGAGTGATCTTGTTGGCCAGTTCGGAAGCTGATTGGTAGTAGGCCGAGTGGCGCACATCCCGTTTGGCGGCCAAAAGCCTTTCCTCCAGTTTTTCGTTTTCAGCATCCGACTTTTCGATCTTTTCCTGCAAATCATTGAGATTTTTTTCGGCTACTTCCGGCGCTTTTAAGCGGGCGGAGCCGAAAAAGACGATGGTGTTACGGATGCCCAGCATTTCCAGCCGGTATTCGGGTTCCAGCAGTTCGCACTGCACACGGATGGAGCGGGCATCCGAACCGTTCAGGAAATCCCGGTTGTTATAGGCTTTAACGGGCCATTTTTCGGAGAAGAAGTGGGAGGATTCAGGCATCGCAAATTATGGGGTTGAGGTTCAGGTGTTGGACCGGAGACAAGACTTTTTATTCAGCTGGGTCCAATCTTCGCAGTTTGGCTTCATAAAATTTTTGGGCATCTTTTCTGTCTGCCTTGATGCGGAGGGCGCGCTCCCAGCTTCCATAGGTGGGGTTGGGGAGGAGAAACCAGCGGACACCCCAGCGCCCGGCGGCCTCTTCGACTTTTTTTTGGCGCTCATCACGGGAGGATTCGCGAACGTGGGTGAAATCGTTAAAATCGTCCCCGAAAAGCAGGAGGATTCGGTAATTCTTCGCCACATGCTTGCGGCGTTCCACTTTGGATGAGCCCCAATTGGGCCTCTCGCCATTGGTCAACACGGTATCGAGGTTGGGTTTCAGGGGAAAACCCCTGCTTTCCAGATTTTGGCGGGTGCTTTCATCGAGAGAGGATTCCCGGTTGGTGATGTAGAAAACAGTGACCCCGTTTCTGGCTGCAAACCGTGTGAATTCCAGTGCACCCGGAATGGCCTCTGCCTGAGACTCATGGCACCACCGGTTCCACGATTTCGGCGAGAAACTCTCACGAGTGAGAATATTGCGGGCGGCGTAGGGCGAGTTGTCCAGCACCGTTTCGTCCACATCGAGGATCACCGCCGGCGGCAAGTTCCCGAAATCACCCGTTTGTTCGCCTGAGGCCGTCCATTCGCGATCCTGCAGGGCCAGGACCAGTTTTTCCCTCGCGGAATTATAAATACCGGTGGTTACGGCCTGGTATTCGGCGGAAGTTTGCATCCACAAGGTGGCCTGCAGGGAATTGTGGTTGGTTTTTGCGGCGGTCTTTTTCCCCGCCATCAAAGGCGTCAGGAACAAAGTGGGGCATAACAAGAGCAGGTAAAAAGCGTTGGATGGTTTCATAATTCGGGGGATCATTAGCTAAATAGGTCGAGTTTTCAAAGACCAAATGCGGACGCCAGCATTTTTACCGGACATTGAAAATCGGGCAAGGTTGCTTGACGGGACAGATTGTCCCGATTCTTCCCTTTTCCATCCACCCAGGACACCACTTCCCAATCCATGGCGATTCAGAAAATGGTCCGTGCGATTTGGCTCATGATGATTTACGTTCGTAAACGCTTGCCCTTCAACGATGCATCCTTAAGGGTTGGCGTGAATGACCGATACTTTATCCGTGGTGCAAGATGTTGACCAAGAGCAGATTATTCACCCGTTTCCGCCGCAACGCAGCTTATTGATTACTAACCGATTAGCTAAAAATTTATGAAAACATTGAGTTGACAAAACGGACACTATTCAGGTATTTTGATGAAACCTTGATTCTAGGATTCCTATGAAAACATTTAGAATTCCCCTTTTATCCACTTTAGCGGCCTTCGGTCTGCTACTCTCAACCTCCCAAACCCAAGCCGTCGATTGCCCATCAGGAGCCGCCTGCACCGAACCGGTCGGGTTTGTAAAAACGACTTTGCAAGGCGACTCACTGAATATAATGGGACTAACAATGGTCCCTGCAGTTGCTATTCAAGGAACTTTGTCGGGTTTTGGCACGGATACATTAACAGATTCAAGTGTAGATTTTGATTCCGCGCTAACGACAGGAGAAAGTTATTTTGTAGAGGTTCTATCGGGAGATTTTACAGGCACTTCACTTAATGTATCAGACTGGTTTGGTGACACGATTACCGTAGATGGGGTTAGTGATCTGAATTCAATTCTAGTTGGTGGCGAAAGCTATAGAATCCGAGAGCATTGGACGATTGGAAAGGTGTTTGGGGCTAACAATGAAGTTGGACTCCAAGCAGGATCTTCAAATAATGCTGATTTAATTTTTATTTCAGATGGACAAGGTGGTTTTCGACGAATTTTTCGTTCTTCTGGATTTCCAGCTGGAACTGGTTGGCGTGCTGTTGGACAGGGAACTTCAGATTTTTCAGATGAGGTTATTTGGTTTTCCGACGCAGTTTTAATCGATAGACGTAATTCTGATCCGCTTGATCTTACTTTGTTAGGCACGCTAAAAACGGGTGTCACGATAGTTCCTGTTGAAGAGGGCTTCAATTTTCTTTCAAGTGTATACCCCACCGATGGAAGTACTTTAGGAAATTCTGGACTTTTTGATGATTCAACTCCAAATTTTGGCTTATCAAGTGGGACTTCCAATAACGCGGATCTTGTGCTATATGAAAGTCAAATCGGAAATGGTGATTTCCAAAGATTTTTTTATTCTACTGGTTTTCCAGCGGGCGTTGGTTGGAGAAAAGTTGGTGCTGGAACAACCCCTCAAGATGATTCAGTGATTCCTAGCGCAATTGTCGTCCAAAGAGGTGCAGGTCAAGGTGCGGTAAATGTGAAATTACAACCTCCCTTTTAGTATTTGATCAAATCAAATTTTTGGTTGAAATTTAGACATTTTGAAAATTTGGAATTAATTGGTATATCAATATTTAATAAAATTGAATAACATAGCTATTATAAAGGGTCGTTAATGAATCGAAATATTAAAAATGGATTAGGTTTTCTTGTAGTTGCAGCTTTATTAGGTAGTTCTTCTTTTTCTGCAACTATTCAATCCTCAAATATAATTGGAAATGGAGCTAATTCAGTTTTTGATAGTTCTGGCAATTTAATACCCAACGAAACTGGACTAATCAGGGTAGGCACTTTTTCAACTCTTGATGCAGCAGGCGTATCAAGCGCATTTTCTAGTGGAGACTTAGCTGGCCTAAATGCAGATTTTATACCGTTTAGTAATACTACTTGGAATTTCGGGAATGGGTTTGGATTTAATGGGACTTGGGATATCGAAGTAGGTGCAAGTATCGGTTCTGGTGATCCACTAATTGGTGGTAGTATTGTTACTTGGGCCACTACCGCTTCCTCTTTTACAGATTTATCAGGAGAGCTTTTTATATTTGAAGCGAGTACCGCTTTTTTTGCCGAGGATAATCCGACTTTTATTGGAGCTTCGTTTGTTGGAGATGGACTTGGATCAATCCTAGTCGGTGATTTTGGAAACTTTTTTTCTGATTTGGGCGGTGGTGCAGGTTCACAAGCTGGCTTCAACACAGTTGAGGTGATTCCGGAGCCTTCGACTTATGCTTTGATGGCTCTTGGAGGGCTTGCTCTTGTGGTGGGTTATGGCCGCAAAAAGAGGAACTAAAAGTTTTTTGACCTGATCAGTCCTCTACGACTTTTTAAATTAAAACGCTCCGGTTGAAAACCGGAGCGTTTTTGTTTTAAGGGACAAAGCCAATCAAAGCATCTCAGTAGGGAAGAGTTGCGGTAACGATTGGGTT
>JAJFLT010000089.1 GCA_021772555.1 Opitutales bacterium
TTTTGATGTCTCCGGTTTGAACTCTCCCCCCAAGCGTTATGCTTGACGACCCAAGGGAGTAAATTTGCTGAAATTCTCCGGAATAGATTTCCAGATCGGATTCAAAAGTCCAATCGAGCGGTGGAGTGATTTGTGCCGTTGGCGTTCCCTCGATCGACCGGAAAAAAAGGACCGCCCGATTTTGGTCACGCAGGTCTTGCCGATTATCAAGCCTTGCGCCCATCAGAATCGTATGGTTTCCCGGCGACCACTCACGGTGAAAAGCTATAAAGGCCAAAGGCTCCTGCCGTTCCCGGAATCGAAAATCGGGGTCGCGCCCGAGAGGACTTTCCGTAATCGACACATCAGCATCATAACGCAAAAAGACATCACCGTTTTCGGAGTCCTTATATATAAGAAGCGCGTAGAGGGAATCCCGGTCGTTTATCTGATGTTTCATACTCCCGTAAACGATGGTTCGTTGTAAATCGTCATTAAAAAAGAATTCGTCGAACTCGGTCTGCTCTGCGTCCAGGTAAAGAGCCGTTTTCCCCATTGGCAGGGAACTGGAGAGAAGGTATTTTCGCTGGCCGTTGCTTCTGTAGGTGGCGCTCATACTCAGTTCCGGCCGTCGCTGGGCAAACAGCCGCGAATATTCCTGCTGGGTGATGGCCGGCGATAGATTTCCTGCCGCGATCGGCGACAGGATGTTGGCCAGAAATAGCTCATTCGCCCAGGCCACCTCAAACCGCAAATTGATGCCTAGCGGATCGCGCAATTCGTTGTAGGAATTGGATAAAAACCGATGAGCGGAAAAATTGGCGTAATCGGCCGCGATGGCTCGTCCCGCTTCGCTCACTGCCAGTTCCTCCAAACCGGCCCGCTGCAGTATCTCGGCAAGATTGGCCCCACGCACCGCCCGGTCCTGATCGAGAAGAAAACGCGATCGGTAGAGCCGACGGTTATCGTTCAATTGCAGGGAGTTTTCCAAGTCGTGGACCGCTTCGTTAAACCGATTTTGAGCTCGTTTCAGCAGCGCGCTATAGAGGTCGGGTGTGGGGTCCGCCGGATCGATTTTTTTGGCCAAACGAAGTTCGTTTTCGGCCAGGAGAAAATCCAGTTTCATGGTAAAAGCTTTTCCCAGGTAACTGCGCAATAGCGACCGGTTGGGCCCCAATGCGGCCGCGTTCTGCAAATACTGACGACCGGCATCCATGTCGTTGAGAGCGATTTGGGTTAACCCCAGCCCCAACCAGGCATTCCCCAAGGCTCCGTCCAGATCGATAGCCTTCTGAAATTTTTCGGCAGCATTTGTTAATTCGTTGTCATTGGCCAAAATAAATCCTTCCAGCGCGATCATTTGGGAGTTTTGCGGTGAAAAACTGCGGGCATTTTCCAGGGCGTTTTTAACAGAGCGGCTGTTTCCGGAGCCGAATTCCAGTTCGGCCAACCGCGCCCAGCCAAACCCGAATTGCGGCGATAGCTCCGTGGCCTGTTCGGCTGCCTGCAAAGCCCCTTCAAGGTTGTGCCGGGACTGCAAATAGAAAGACCTAGCCAGTAATTGGGAGGGCCCCTGCGGAGCCCGGGAAACATCCACCGTTTGTCCCTGTACCGCCGCCACCAATTCTTTCAATGCCATGGTGAGTTTTCCCTCCTGCCCAAGTGAGGACAGCAGCTTGTCCGATTTCTCCACTTGTCCGGTGCTTAGTAGCAGTCCCGCCAGATAGATTTTTTCTATTGGTCCGAGCGGACGGTTCTTGGGTTGCGAAAATAACCTCAATGCCTCCAGCAAATTGCCTTTTTCATAGGATTGCAGGGAGGCTGCGTGCAAACTTCTTTCCGTTGCGCTCCAGTTCAACTCCTGCGGATCGAGCAACCCCGGATAATAGAGGGACCACTGCAATATGTTGACGGCGTCGATAACGGCCGTTTTGCGTGGTGGAAGGCTGTGCACGACCGTTCCCTGCTCACCGCTTTCCAGGTCAATCGATCCTAATTCGTTGGACAGATGGACCGTGCCGTCGAACATCGTCAGAACGGTGGTGCCGTTATCGGCCACCCTTATCTCGAATTCCGTGCCCCGGATGGCACCGTTGGCCGTCGGAGTGACGAATTGGGTTTCATCCTCTTTCGATCTTCCGAAAAAATAAAGGCGGCCTTTTTCCAGCTCCGTCTCCGGTTTGGGTTGGGCGCTGGAGGGCGGTTTCAAGCGGATGGTGGTCAATTCGTCGATCCGTAGAACGCTGCCGTTGGGTAATTTGATGGCAGCCCGGCTGTATTCGCCCGTCCGCACACGATCCCCATAATTGAGCGCCTGCCCGACCTTTCCATTCGCCCACGCTTTTTTACCCAAGGCCACCTGAACCTCGTTTTCAACCGTCAACAGGACGCTGGTCGAACCTTTGGCTGCGGCCACCGGTGCTTTCTGAGCTGACAAGGGACCAGCATATAATAGAACAAAAATCACGACAATGGTCGAAAGCCGCTTGCGAGCCTGGCCGTGTTTCCAATAGGTCATTTCCCACCTCAATAATTCATATAACATAACGAAACAAGGCCGTCATTTTTATCGATAGAAAGAACAACGACAATGCTCGCTTTAAAAAAATAAAAGTTTCCAATCCCAGCCGGAAACCTTTGATTCTTAGCCCTCAAGCATAAGAAAAAAGACTCACTTGTCGATAAGATTGCAAAAACCTCTCACCCTTCCCGGTGTCTCCGTGTCTTTGTGAGAGTCAATTTTTGCTAAAAAGCAGAATATGAAATATGAACGTTACGTTAGTCATCACATTTGTGGAGGTGAGATAATAACCCATACCGTCGCAAGCCCTACGGTAGCCCAATTGACACCCCACAATGAGAGGTAGTTTTTTGCCGAAAACTTTTCTTTCCAAATCAACCTTATGGTTAATAGCTCTAAAGCGGCATTTATCGCTCCGCCGATTATGGGAACAAAAAACCAAGCAATAGGGTTAAAAGTTCCCCAATAGTTAAAATACATTGCAACCGGTTCTATATATACATCACTTGCAAGGCCAGACAGAGGGCGGAGGAAAAGTCCGAGAATCCCGGAGGAGAGATTCGCACAAACAGTATAATATATGCATTTCTTAATATCTGCTTTAAACAACCACCGTATTGTTAAATACTCTATGAGCAGACTCAAAGTTATTATTGGAATGGAGTTGACTTTTGCTTCTGTGACGAGTGCAGGCCAAACAACATTTCCGAATGCCGTGATCGGAAACAACAGTAAAAGGCTTATCGGGATTATTTTTCTCACGCCTAGCAGATTTTAGATTGAACCTACGTAGCCATTAGTTGGATAATGATAAAATTTAGGCTTAGTTTGGCAAATTAGTTTTTCAATTGCCAGAAAATGAACCTAAGACCATAGACTCGGCTTTTTTCAGGAGGGTGGATTTTTTTTCCAGGTTGTAGGGGAGGGGGAGTTGGGCTATTCCGATAAGGCGGCGCATGATTTCTACTCCGGCATAGGCTTGCATTTGTTTGGTATCGAATCCGGCG
>JAJFLT010000090.1 GCA_021772555.1 Opitutales bacterium
CAAATAGGCGTGACCCAGGGGGAAAAGCTGGTCGAAGGTTTCAACCTTGCCGTCGGTGGGGTTGCTGTCGCCGCTACCGTAATCGAAACCCAGCCAAAGTCGTGGTTTCCATTGGTTTTCCGTCCAGGCATACCCGACTTGGCTACCCACCATAAAAGCATCTACATCGGCGGCGCCTACTTCGCCAAACTGGTAGGCGGCCTCCACATCGTAGTCGAATCCCGTCGAAAATTTGCCGAAGGCACGCGCCCCGATGGTATGGCGGACGCTGTCTAAATTGTCCCGCTCGCGACCCAGGTAATAAATATCCAGGGATTTCTTAAAAGTGCCGTAAACCCCGTATAGGATGTTGTTGTTGTCGTTTTTATTGAAATCGTATTTGTTCACGGGAACGAATTTCGAGGCGAATGCCTGTATTTTCCAGTTTCCAGTGGAAAGGATCGCGCTGACGGCATCCCACCGGCGCATGGTGTTGGCCCAGGGTAGTGGACTTATCAGCCGTTGTTTTCCGAACAAAAACTCCTGTCGTCCTATCCGCAGTGTCAGGTTGGCATCCTCCAGGGGAAAGCTGAAATCAATAAAAGCGTTCAGTAGATCGGCTGAATCCACGTCCAGCCCCCTGCGGCCACCTGGCAGATCGCGTTGGGTGGAGAGGGCGTTGATGAACTCTCCGAAAATGCGCACATTGGGTCCTAAATGGAGGTCTCCATGCAGAAAAATCCGGTGCAAATCGAATACATCGTCGTTGTCGCCAAAAGCGAAACCGGACCAGGCCTCAACCCGTTCCCGCAATTGGCCGCCGATGCTCAGCCAGTTATTCCCCCCGGAACCGAGCTCTATGTATTTGAGGCTGTCCAAACCGCCCGACTTTTCCGATTCGGCCAGCGCCGACCAGTCTTCATTGAACCGGAGAACCTGAAATTTAGGCCGCTCGGCAAAGCAGGGCATGGCGACAACTAGGCCTGCAAAAATGAGGACAACTGTGGAGAAGGAGTATTTCTTCATCATAAAATCAACGGTTAGGTAACAATTGTTATATATTGTACCTGCCGGTGGAATAATAAAGAAATTTCATCGGTTATAAGCAAAACCGATTGATTCCAGTAAAATCCGTTATGAGCCCCACGGGAGGAGGGACTGTCACTCTTCGATATCTATCACCGTTGTTCCGGGATGGAAGGCCGACCAACTGTGGTAAAAGGTCTGCAAGGCCTGGGCTCCCGGAGGACCGGATTGAAGCATGACCCCGGCATCATCGCCGGTGACAACCGCCGGACCATCAGGAGTCTGCACCTTAACCGGTCCTTTGCGGGCCATCCTCGCGGTAACGAAAGCGGTAAATTGGCCGACTTTGAGGCCGAGCCCCAATGTTTTCGCCGACAAATCCTTTTTGAACCCAAAGTCGTGGTCACGGTAGATTTTGTCGTTTTTGAGGTATTCAGCATAAGGGTTCTTTTCGTAGGGCTCATCGAAACCCGTATCGCTGCTGAGCACCTCACCTCCAGGGTAATTCTTTTTAAATTCCCCAAACCTCATGATGCGAACGGGAAGGTATTGGAGGGACATGCCCGAAAATTTTCCGGTAAATGCTTTAAAATAGACCTGCGACCAAAGCCCCATTGAAGTCTGGTCGTAGAGAACCATGTTCGAATTGTAGAGAAACCCCGAAATACCGAATTCGAGAACGATCTCCTCACCAGGGCCGGATTCATCACCAATCTTCAAACGCCTGTCCATAACGGCTACGGAATCGCATAATGGACAATAGGTTACGGCAACGGGAACTCCGCCTACGATGTCATTGGCAACCTCGTGAAAATTGAGGATGCCGAGTGGGTAGGCCACCGTTTCGCCGCCTAGTTCGACCACGGCGACGCGTCCCTCGGGTTGAGGGTAGTGGGCCTCGCCTGCCTTTGTTCGTTTGGGATTCGTTAGATAGTGGATGCCGTCTTTGGGCACGCCCGGGGCCAGCATTTCCTCAAGGTCGACTTGTGGGTTCGATAAATCGAAAAGTTTGACCAGATCTTCTTTCATAACCCGTACCCGCTGTTCGTTATCCGCCGCCGGTAGGGTAGTCAGGAATCCCGCCGATAGGATGGCAATGATCTTAAATAGGGATTTGGAATAACGTATAGCGTCAATCATCATTTGTTCTTTGTAAATATTCATCCCAAAGGTAGAGGCAAACTCAAATATATCTCGTTATTATGCGAGAAAACTGTTTGCCTGAAAATTCCCAAAGACTTGAAAATTATGAATATCCAACCCCGTTTGGCCGAATTCAGCGATGAATTCATTCCTCTGGATGAGATCGAAGCTTTTTACACTCTGGACGGAATTACAGTGCCTGAGGACCGACCCTATACTTGGTCCATGTCGGTGGCGACACTCGATGGAGTAACCAGTTTTCTTGAACACGAAGCCCTCGCCGGGGACACCATTGCCCTGACTCATGTAAAGAATTCCGGAAGCGAAGCTGATTGGCGGCTCCTTAACGCCGGGTGGCTCTATGCCGATGCAGTTCTGGGTACAGGCCGGATTATTCGGGCCGAACCGGAAATTAAATGGATTCCTGTGTTTAAGGATTTGATCGAATACCGGCAAAAAGTTCTCAAAAAAACTGATCCTTTTCCCGTTAATATAGTTATCACGGCCACCGGTGATTTAGATATGAGCCACCCCATGTTTAATGATGACCGGTTTCTCTCCGTTATTCTAACTACCCGTTTAGGCGAGCAAGCTATTCTCAGAAACACCGAGAGGGCGACATCGGCGGACTTCCATCCCCTGGCGCGTGGCAATACCCGCCTGCAATCCTTTGGTGGTGAAGTTCTCGATTACCGGGAAGTCATGCGTTATTTGAGACAAGAAATGGGCATCCGCTACCTCGATGTTACCGCCGGTGGAAAACTGATCGCAGCCCTGGCCAATGAAAAACTCCTCGACGAATGTCGTCTCACCTACGCGGGCCACTTTTCCGGCCCCAAAAATTCTGTCGGCGACCTTCGGCCCGGATTATTCGACCTTTCCCCAGGGCAACACTTCACCCCGCAAAATAACCCCATCATAAACTACGAAGCCATTCGCCTCTACGGCCAACACCACCTTTTTTTGCGCGCTTCTTATCAATATCGTCATGGCAATGAATCTCCCCACTAACTGAGACAGCCGGAATTGTGTTGAGATTGGATGTCATTCGGTTGTCCTTTTTCCTTCAGGTGTGAATTGGCAGCCATCCACGAAAAAATCGAAAAAGTGGGGATGCTTCTCCAATTCCACATGAACAATACCTTGCGTCAATTTTTCCAGTCGCCGCCGCTCGTCCACATTGAGCAAGGCAATGGAAGCGCCTTCCACCGCTGCGTTGCCGATGCGTAACAGTTTTTCTTCAGGTAAATCCGGAAGCATGCCGATCCGCCGGGCCGCACTTAGGCCGATATGTTTTCCGAAACCTCCGGCCAGATAAAAACGGTCCAGATCAGCGCCGGAAATCCCGTATTCAGTCAGGAGAATTTGAAGGCCGGCTGTGTTGGCTCCCTTGGCCTGGGCAAGTTCATTGATGTCCTTCTCGTGCAGGCAGATCCCGGATTCCGCCACCACCTCGAACTCTTTTGAGCCGTCGTTGAAACGCCCCAGTTCGTTTATCCGGCCAGTGCGAATGAGTTCTGAAAGTAGCGATACCAAACCCGCTCCGCAGAGACCCAGAGGAGGACCTTGGCCGATAATTTCCCATCGGATGTGCCCATTGGAATCGATAACCGTTTTTTCAATTGCTCCTTCCACGCCCGGCATGCCGTGGCGGATGCGTCCGCCCTCGAAGGCCGGTCCCGCCGGACAGGAAGCGGCCAGCAATCGCCCTTGGCGGCCCATAATCAGTTCCGTATTGGTGCCGATATCCATGAGCGCAAACAGTTCGTTGTCGGGCGCATCCACGGCCAGCAGGCAAGCGGCGGCATCGCTTCCGACATGCCCGGAAATGAGGGGCATTCCGTAAATGATGGCCTGCGGATGGGTCGGTAAACGCAACTTTTTAGCTGGAAGCTCGATCGCGGTCGTAGTGGTATTACCGGCCCGAAAAGATTTTTCCGTGATCGATTGGTAGGGGCGCTGCCCGATACCGCTGACATCCAGCCCGAAGAAGAGATCCCGCATGGTGGGGTTTCCCGCCACCACAATTTCGCAAATCGATGAAGGGGGAACCGGAAATGATTCGAGGCTATGGGTGAGGTAACCCAGTAGCGTTCGTTGCAATAATTTGCCCTTGTAGTCGGTGTCGTATTGAATCCGCGCCATAACATCGGAACCGCCGAATCGCTGTGGATTCTCAAAAGACGATGTGGCCACCTGACATCCCGATTCGAGGTTGAAAAGCCGCACTACCACGGTGGTTGTCCCAATGTCCAGAGCAAGTCCGTGGATGGGACCCTCGAAAGATGCGAACTCTTCTTCTCCGCGCCAAACTTTGCCGTCATGGCGCGTGATGGCTGGATTCAGGGGCACGGAAGAACGCCGGGAAATACCATGGTCTTCGATACGCATGTTATTTCGCCGCAGAGTTCTTGCCCCCACAGATCCATCCGCGTCGGTAAAGGTGCATCGGCAGGACAATCGAAAAACTCCCTGAAGGTGGGCCTCCTCCTCGGTTTTTGGTGAAAGGATCGCCATTCCCGAGGAAATTTCGACCATGCACTCCCGGCATTTTCCCTGGCATCGGCAGGATGTCGGCACCTGCACGCCCAGCGTTTCCGCCGCC
>JAJFLT010000010.1 GCA_021772555.1 Opitutales bacterium
CAGATGATGGCACTCAAGTTTCTCGACTCCAACGGCACGGGGTTTAATTCAGCTGCCATAGAATGCATCGATTATGCCATAGCAAAGGGCGCGGATATTCTCAGCAACAGTTGGGGCGGCGGTGGTCCATCCCAGGCGCTCGACGATGCCATAGGCCGGGCTCAGGCGGAAGGCATTATCTTTGTCGCCGCTGCCGGAAACGATGGCCAGAACAATGACCTCGTTCCCGCTTATCCGGCCAGCTTCACCCGTGATAATATCGTTTCCGTAGCTAACATGACGCGCAATGACACCCTTTCATCCTCTTCCAATTTTGGAGAGAACAGCGTTGATATTGCGGCGCCCGGTTCGTCCATTTTGTCGGTGGGAAGGAACAGCGACAGTGCCTATGCCACCCTCAGCGGCACCTCCATGGCCTGTCCTCATGTGAGCGGTTTACTGGCCGTCCTGGCGGCCGAATTTCCGGGTGAGGGTTATATTGCCTTGATCGACCGGCTTTATGGCGGCGGTGAGCCGAAAGAGGTTTACCAAGGTGTTACCAGAACCGGGCGGCGAGCCAATCTGGCGGGTTCACTCGCGCTACCGTCGGCTTTGGCTTATCCCGAGATAGTGGTTCCATTGAGCGATCTCATCGTGACAGAAGGGGCCGCTATAACGTTGTCGGTGGAAGCCGACGGTGGAGGAACCCTTGCCTATCGCTGGACCAAGGACGGCGTGGAAATTTCCGGCGAAACCGGCAGTTCTCTGCAAGTTGGCAGTGTTACTCCGGCAGAGACCGGCCAATACCGGGTCTTTGTGAGCAATTCCACTGGTGAAACGACGAGCACGGGAAGCCTGGAAGTCGGCACTGCCGATCCTGCTTTTGACTCGGCCCTGGGCGGTGGTGGGTATTCTTTTTTCACTTCGGGCGACGCGCCTTGGTTTGTGGACAACGGGGAGAGCCAATCCGGCGGCGATTCCTTGTCCAGCGGCAATATTGGCGATAGAGATATTTCCTTGTTGCAAACCAATGTAACCGGTCCCGTCGATCTGGCCTTCTGGTGGAAATCGTCAACCGAGGCCTTTTACGACTTTGTCTTTCTCTACATAGACAATGAAATTCAAGCCTCTATTGCGGGCGAAAGGGATTGGTCTCGACAATTGCTGAGGCTACCGGGCGGCTTTCACAATGTCCGTTGGGTTTATATCAAGGATCAAAACAAATCTGACGGTGCGGATACCGTTTGGCTGGACGATTTGCAAATCGTCGATGTGGACGCCCTCTACAACGACGCCCTCGAAAGCGGAAGCAGTAATCTCGTTTGGAATCTGGAGGAAACCTCATGGTCTGTGCAGTCCCTCTTTACCAAAGACGGCCAGGATGCCCTTCAATCGGGGCCGACGGACCGCGATAGTCAATCCACCATCGAAACCTCGGTGCCCGGTCCCGCCACCGTCTCATTTTGGTGGAAGGTTTCCTCCGAACCGGGATTCGATTTTCTCAAATTTTTCCTTTTTACTGAGGGCAGCCAGGAGCTTTTACTAACCATAAACGGGGAGCAGGACTGGAGCCAGCGCATCATTAATTTGGACGCCGGGGACCACACCTTGAAATGGTCCTATGAAAAGGACGGCGCTGTCGAGACCGGGCTCGACGCCGGTTGGCTCGACCAGTTGGAGATCGTTTTAACGCCTGCCACGGTGGAAGATTGGCGCATTCTCCAATTCGATTCCGTCGATCTGTTAAACTCGGAAAAAGAAGATACGCTGTGGGGAGACCTGGCCAACCCGGATAGTGATTTCCTGCCCAACCTGGCGGAAGCTTTCATGGGCCTGGACCCCAAAGTGCGCAATGCGGAAGGAGAGGGCACTTTCGCGATTTCCACCGATACGGATTTCCTCCGCCTGGTTTACCGCAAATTGAAGAATACGCCCGGTCTCACTGGAGTGGTGGAATGGTCTGTGGACGGCGTCACATGGTCGGCAACAGGTGTGACGGAGCAGGTTCTTGAAGATCTTCCGGCGTTGGAGATCAGGGAGGCAAAGATTCCCATCGGGACGAACACGGAACTTTTTGCCCGATTGCGGGTGACACGCTGAGATGGGTTCCGATGGTAAAACCCTGTTCGCAAGGAATACGTGCAAATGCATCTTTCTGGTTGCCGGGAAAATCTTAATTTGCATAGTTAGCAGGAAATACCCCGCTTCCTGTATTCGGTTAATCCACAACTGCAAAATGAATATCACCCGCGTTTTATCGGTTGCCCTGCTTTCTTTGGCGGCCTTATCCGAGAGTCTGTCAGCCCAATTTGACGATCCGGAATTTCTGGCCCCAACCCGCCCGGAAGCCTGGGCCATGAAATATTTTACCTCGGTCAGTCTGCTCACCGGCTACGGCCCCATAGCCTCGCGGGAAAAAGGCTGGATCGATCTCGGTTTGGAAATAATGGAAATTCCGTCATTGAGCGAAGAGGAGCGCCGGGTGGGGTTCGACGGATTCAAAGTGGAAAACCTGAACAACGCACCCATTAGCCTGCGAC
>JAJFLT010000091.1 GCA_021772555.1 Opitutales bacterium
GGATTTTGAAAGCGAGCAGCTGCGATTTGCCCTTTTTAGTGGCCAATAATTTAAATGGTGCTGCCACGGTTGCAGCAAGCGTTCGAATCGCAGCCATGGCAGGCATCAGAGTTATGGCTACCGGTGGGATCGGGGGAGTTCACCGGGGGGCGGATCAGACCTTCGACATCTCGGCCGATCTACAGGAATTAGCCAAAAACGATGTGGCAGTAGTTTGCGCGGGAGCCAAGTCGATCCTGGATATTGGCCTGACACTGGAATATCTGGAAACACTGGGAGTTCCCGTTACCGGATACCAAACCGATCAATTTCCTGCTTTTTTTACTAGAAAAAGCGGGTTTGAAGCTCCTCAACGGGCAGATTCCGTTGAGGAATTGGCCGGGATACTGAAAGCCAAATGGGCGATGAGTTTAAAAGGCGGAATGGTAATTGCCAATCCGATTCCCGGGGAACACGAAATGTCACCGGGATTAGCGGAATCGGCAACTTCCCAAGCCCTTGGGGAATTGGAGCAAAAGGGCATTAAAGGAAAGGCCACCACCCCTTTTCTCCTTTCCCGTATCGAAGCATTAACTGAGGGGGAAAGCCTTCGAAGCAATATTGAACTGGTGTGCAATAATGTTAAATTGGGTTCTCTCCTGGCGGTTGAATTATCACGCGTCCTTTCTTGAGGATTCTCTACGCTTTATTTTAAACATTTTACCAATCTCGAGCCATCTCAAAAACCCCACAAGCAAGAGTTGCCTGTATTGGCGGCGTCAATATCGATCATAAAGCCCGGTTGATGCAAAAGTTTCAGGCGGGAACATCCAACCCAGTTTCGGTGACTTCATCTCCAGGGGGAGTCATTCGCAATATCGCCGAAACCCTTAGCAGATTGCAATGCGAGGTTAGCCTTTTTTCCATCGTCGGTTCTGATTCAGCAGGTGAATTTCTACTTGAATCGCTGAAAGAGCTGAAAATCGATATTTCCGCCGTGAGACGTTCTGCTCGCTCTCCCACGGCCGCTTATACAGCTATTCTGGAACCGGATGGACGATTGGCGGGTGGGTTGGCCGATATGGCTATTTTTGAGGAATTGACTCCCTCCTGGGTTGATATAATTGAATCTTATTTGGCTTCCTGCAGCGTTTGGATAATCGACGCCAATCTACCTGCCGGGACAATCGAATACCTTCTTCGGCATGGCAAAAGCGAGGGGATCAAGGTTTTGGCGGATCCCGTATCGGTGGCTAAATCGGAGCGGTTTAGAAGGGTGCTCGACAAAATCGAAATCCTGTTCCCGGACCGGCAGGAAGCGGCCGCGCTTTCGGGTTTGGCGACGAAAACCGATGAAGAAGTGGCAGCGGCGGCGGCAAAAATTCGCCGACTGGGTGTGGGGGCGGTGGTCATCACTCTGGGCGCTCAAGGAGTCTACCTGGATTGTGACGGTAGCAAGGAGTTTTTTCAGCCCATTCCGCTGGGCAAAGTAGTGGACGTAACCGGCGCCGGGGACGCGTTTGTGGCCGGCTATGCTTTCGGGTTGCTAGAGCAACCGAGGTTGGACCCGATCCGAGCCGGTCTTGCCGCAGCCAGCCTGGTTCTCGAAAGCAGCGGGTCCGTTCCAGTCTGTTTGACTCCGAACGTTTTGCAAAAATGCCTGACCCGATAAGGATTACGGCAACGGTAGAGAGCACTGAGACGATTGGATAAATGTTCAATTAAGTCATGTTTTTGAGCGTCTAAGTCATTTTCCTTTTTAAGATATTATTCTATCATATATATTGGTTTCACCCTTTCTACTTCCCCTAAAAGTCCTCATTGGATTGTTGCGGTCGCCCTAACTATATACCGGTGTTATATTTTCTTTAAATCCTGGTTCCAAACCCAAACAGAAACCCCAAAACTACAAATAAATGATTATCAATAAACTAAGAATAGCAGTATTGCTCTTCACCAGCTTTGCTCTGGCATCGGCTGGTTACGCCCAAAACATCACTTCTTCCGGTATGAATGGCACGGTGACCGACGCTGAGGGCAATTCCGTTGCGGGTGCCACTGTTCGCATCGTGCATGTACCTACCGGCGCCACCAAAACAATGACCTCCAGCGGAAATGGATCGTTTGCCGCCCGGGGGATGCGTGTCGGCGGCCCCTACAGCGTTACCGCCAGTTTTGACGGTTATCAATCAACAAAGGTAGAAAACATCTACCTGACCGTAGCCAATGTCACCGATATCACCATCGCGATGGCCGATGCGGCAGATATCCAGGAATTGGATGAGTTCGTATTTACAGAAGAGCAGGAGGGTCTTTTTAACAGGGATGTCCGCAGCACGGTGACGAGGTTGGACGAGGTCCGGGTACTGAGTGTGGCCAGCGCTGACCGTTCCTTGAACGAGCTGCTCAAACTGAACCCAAAGATAACCGTGGACAAGGATTTCGGCTCTTTTACTGCAGCTGGCATCAATGCGCGTTATAATAATGTGACGGTTGATGGGGCTCCCGTTAATGATCCTTTCGGCCTCAATTCCAATGGCCAGGCGACTCGCAATGGCCCTCCTGTATCCATTGATGCTATCGAATCGATTGAAATCAATACGGCGCCTTTTGATATCCGTCAGTCCAAATTTACTGGTGCTGCAGTAAATGTAGTGACCAAGAGCGGGACCAATCAATTCCATGGATCCGCCTATTACTATTGGCGCGATAGCGACCAATTCGGCGATAATGAGAACGGCCAGGCATTCGACCCGGTTTTTACTGAAAAAACCTACGGCGGGACGATCGGTGGACCCATTCTCAAGGATAAGCTCTTTTTCTATTTCAATTATGAGAAATTAGAGCGCGACCGCAGTGGATCGAGTGTTGGTTTAACTGGCAGCGGTGCGTCCAATATATTCCCAGCAACACAAGGGGAAGTTGACGAAATTATCGATGTTGCTCAAAATGTTTGGGGCCTTCAACCGGGATCAGCTACCGGAGCCGATGTTCTGAATGACGAAGTCGAGAAAAT
>JAJFLT010000092.1 GCA_021772555.1 Opitutales bacterium
GGTGAAAACGGGACCGGAAAAGGTGTCGTGGCGCGGGTTTTGCACGAAAAGTCACATCGCCGGGACAAACCTTTGGTCAGCGTCAACATGGGGGGTCTGCCGGAGGGGATTTTCGAGAGCGAGCTGTTCGGCCATGTAAAGGGAGCCTTTACCGATGCCAAGGCTGACCGGGCGGGCCGGTTCGAAATGGCCGCCGGGGGCACCTTGTTTATGGATGAAATCGCCAACATTCCTTTGGCCCAGCAAAATAAACTGTTGCGGCTACTGGAAACGGGCGAATTCGAGCGGGTGGGCTCTTCCAGAACGCAAAGGGTGGATGTGCGTCTGATCAGCGCCACCAACGCCGATCCCCAAAAAGAAGTGTCGGAGGGGCGTTTCCGGCAGGATTTGCTCTACCGGCTCAACACCATTCATATCCACCTGCCTCTATTAGGGGAGAGAATCGAGGATATCCCGCTACTGGCCGACCTTTTCCTGCAAAAACACCAGCAAAAGTACCGCAAGGAGATCACCGGATTTTCCGCCGCGGCTCTGGAGACCATGCGCTCCTATGCCTGGCCGGGAAATGTGAGGGAATTGGATCATTGCGTCGAACGCGCTGTCCTATTAGCCAAGGGAAGGCAGATTCAGCCATTGGACCTGGGCCTGAACGCGGCCGGAGCGGGACCTTCCTCCCTCGACGATATGACAATCGATGAAGTGGAGAAATACCTCATAAAACGCACCCTTTTGCGGAATGAGGGCAATGCCACCCAGGCGGCCAAGGCCCTGGGTCTGAGCCGCAGCGCCTTTTACCGCCGCCTGCAACGTTTTGATCTGTAGCCCTATTCCGGCGAGTCGTTAACCCCATAGTTTCAAGAAATTGACCACGTTTAATTAGGATGCGGGATGGTGAAAGGGAATTGAAGGTTTCAGGTTTCAGGTGTCAGGATGTTGGAGGAGGATTATACGGGTAATTTGTCGTTAACGAGGGGGGTTCAAGGGTGCTTTCTTTGTCGGCGATTTTATGAGAGTTCAGGGTTAACTCTCCCGGAGTCTATTTAATTAAGATGAGTCCCAAAATTATCAGAAGGCAGAAGAAGGGGAAGCACATGCGCCGTGTGTTTTGGCTGGCCGTGTTGAGCGGTCTGCCGGGAGTGTTGGGCACCGTCCTTCTGCTGCAGGTGGGGCACTACCCTTTAAAGGTTCACCTGACGATGCTGACCTTTGTCGTGGGGTTCTGGCTCGTGTTCGTGACGATGCTGCGGCATCGCGTTATCCGGCCCCTGCAGGCAGCTTCGAACATGCTTTCGGCATTGCGCGAAGGCGATTTTTCCCTGCAATCGCACGGCGGCGACAATGAGGACCCCATGGGGCAGGTCATGCATGAAATCAACGCCCTGACCGATGTTTTGCGCAGCCAACGCATGGGAGCCATCGAGGCATTTACCCTGTTGAACAAGGTGGTCGAGGAGATCGATGTGGCTATCTTTACCTTTGATGAAAACGACCGGCTGGGTATGATCAACCGGGCGGGTGAAAAGTTACTGGCCAAGCCCGCGGACCAACTCCGGGGTAATAAAGCAGCGGATCTGGGCCTGAAAAATTGCCTTACCCGGCTGACCAGGGATAATCAGCTCATCGCCTTCCCGGGCCGGTCGAGCCGATGGTACATTAAAACGGGCCATTTCCGGGAATCGGGCAAACCTCATCAACTTTTGCTTTTAACCGATGTCAGCCAACCGCTTCGCGAGGAAGAGCGCATGGCCTGGCGGCGGCTCATACGGGTGCTGGGGCATGAATTGAACAACTCACTGGCCCCCATCAAATCGCTGGCCGGCAGCATGGAACAAATCCTATCCCGCGAGCCCCTGCCGGAGGATTGGCAGGAGGATGTCAATGAAAGTCTCCGCATTATCGGGTCGCGGGCGGAGGGGTTGAGCCGGTTTTTGGAGGATTTTTCCCGCATCGCCAAATTGCCGCCGCCGAAAAAGGAACCCGTCCTGGTGAGGCAACTCCTGGAGCAGGTGGCCGTGCTTTCCACCGGCACCCCCGCGCAGATTCAAATTGCAGAGGGGCCGGAATGCACCGTGATGGCGGATCGCAGCCAGATCGAGCAGCTTCTCATCAACCTGGCCAAAAATGCCGTCGATGCGGTGCAAGCAACCAAGGGCCGCATTCACGCCGGATGGGAAAAGCTGGAGGGGCGGGTGGAAATCTGGATCGAGGACGAGGGGCCGGGCATTGCCAACCCGAGCAACCTCTTTGTGCCTTTTTTCTCCACCAAACCGGATGGCTCGGGGGTCGGTCTGACCCTCAGCCGTCAGATTGCGGAGGCTCACGATGGAACCGTCGAGGTAGTTAACCGCGCCGGTACCGGTGAATCCGGCTGCCGGGCGACACTGACTCTGCCAGTGTGATGCTTCTATTGTAGCAGCCTGGACCTAGCGTCATAGGTGAGACACACACCAGCGAACTTGGTATATTAACGTATTTACAAATATCATTGCAGCTAATCGTGTTGTCTCCACCGGCTTGTTCGAGTTTTCAGTAATCGTAATTTTCCTTAATTACCTCAAGCAATCGGTCCTTTGCTTCGGCAGTCTTTACATCAAATTCTTTTGCGCTTTTACCTTCCTTCATGGCTTCTATTGCCAATTCAAAATTTAAGACATAATTATTGAAATTCTCCTCAAGTCCATCTGGAGTATATTTCGCATCTAGAGTCTTTAGGGTCGCAATGAAATATTCTGTCCTTTCCATGCTTTCCTGAGGATATTTTTGTTCAGCATCTTTCCATGCATTTCCAAATTGCACCGCAAACTTTCTTGTGTTTGCAGTGTAGATAAAATCAACCGTGATCCATATTGCGTATATCGAAGATATGACAGCCACGGGATACACCCATATCGGTGTTTTCTTCTTCGAGGTGCTTACAGGATTGTCATCTATCTTGAATTTGCATAGGTAGGTAGGAATAAATTGAAATACTCCAAGTGCTGATAATATAAAAAATATCAATTGCATCTTTTGGAAATCTGATCCGATCAAATTTATTCCGAAAAGTTCTACAGACCCACTTAATGCCAATCCTGCAATCATAAGCATTAATACTTTCCGTACAGATTTAGCTTTCGGGATTAAAATCCACCGAATCAAAGTAGATATAACAATTGCTACTATTCCACTAGAGATAAATACCATGGGAGAGTCTCCCGAGGTTTCACCAGATGGAATGCCTCCTCCTATAAAGAATTGGTGGATAAAAACTAAGACAAACGAAGTTGCCCAAATAACCCATAGAACGACTGCTTGAGGATGTTTGTTATTCATGGAACCTATTGTAAGCGGCAAATACGCCTCTTATTTATTTAGATTTATCCCGGTATCCATTTATACAAGCCAAGTTTCCCGTGATCGGACTTTACTCGAAATCTATTTTGACTTCGGTCAGGTAGGGGGTGGCGGCTCCGTTGGGGGTGGTCAGGCGGGCTTTGTATTGCAGTAGTTTTCCTTTAAAGTGTTCGATGTTTGCGCCTGATTTTTGGTACCAGGTGCCGGGGCCGTCAGGGCCGCGCCAGGGGGCGTCGGCGAGTTCCGCTGGCAAATCGGCGGATCTTAATTGAAATTTTACAGCGGAGCCGTGAGGGGTGTCCGCTTTCCAGGTTAGGCCCGCCGGTAGGAGGCCGTCAGCTACGGTATGGGTGGAGGAGAGGTAGTCTTCGTAGAGGCCGCGGTCATAGCTGTTGCCGAGGTCGCGCAGGCTGAGCCCGCTGGGGCCGGTGTTGGGAAGGAGCAAACGGTCTGTGGGGGAATATCCCTGCGGTCCTCCCCAATAGAGCATGGAAACGGTGCTGTGAATGTAGGGAACCGGTTTGTCAATGGAGCCGGAACTGCGGTGGTTGGCCATGAATATGTCGAGCCAACCGTCGCCGTCGTAGTCCACGCCTTCGGTGCCGGAGGAGCCGTTGGAGGGCAGCTCGGTGCGGGGTCTCTGCCCAAAGCCGTTTTCACTTCCCCAATAGAGAAGGGCCGGTTTCGTTCCGGTGACTTCACCCCCATAGCTGGTGAGAAAGAGGTCGAGCCAGCCGTCTTTGTCGAAGTCCGCAATGGTGTTTTGAAAGGGTACATAGGCGGGTATCTGGACGAAGTTCTCACTGGAATAGCCAGCGGAGGAGCCGTAGTAAATATAGGAGGTGTTTTCGTAGTTTTGGGGGTTTCTGCGGAGGGGAAGAAAGAGGTCGAGCCAGCCGTCCTTGTTGAAATCGGCGCCTTTGATGAACATGAGGACATCCTGGCTTTCGAGGGCGAGCAATTGACTGCGGCCAGGATCGAAGCCTTCGGAGCCGCCCCACCAGAAGGTGACGGTTCCACGGTCCAGTTGACCGGCGATGTCGAGCCAGCCGTCACGGTTAAAATCCATGAGCAACGGGGCGCGAATGATGGGGACGTGGTAGGGAATTATGGTGCGGTTGCGGTGCTGGAAGCCTTTGGCCGAACCCCAGTAAATGGGAAATCCGTGCCGGTCGGGGTTTTCCAGGTCGGGGGCAACGCCTCCGGCCAAGAGGTCTAGGTAGCCGTCTTTATTGATATCGGCAATGCCCACACCGCCATAGCCGCTGCCCATCGTGAGGTTGGTGGGTCCCTGGAAGCCGTTTTCGCTGCCCCATTGAAAGACAAGCCCGTTTTGCTCGTGATCGACCCAGGCGATGAAGCGCGAATTGCACCAGACGAGATCGACATATCCGTCGTCGTCGAAGTCGGCGTGGGCGTGACCGGATATGTGGTGGCTGGGGAATTCGGTCCGGCGTTCGAGAGAATAATTTCGGGTGCCGTCACCCCAGTAAATATGGGTTTGGGAAGCGCCGTCGCGAAAACCGCCTTCGCCGTTGAAAAAGATTACCTCGGGGCGCCCGTCGTGGTCGGTGTCGCCGATGGTGTTGCCGTAAGACCCGCGGGTGGGGAACTGGGAATGATCCCCAAAGCGAAAGCTTCCTTTATCGTTCCAGTAAACATAGGAGAGCAGACTGAGTTCGTTGGTGACATGGCGGTTGCTGAAAACGATTTCCGGAAATCCGTCGTCGTTGAGGTCACCCGCGCTGACACCGCTGGCTCCGAGGGTGGGTAGCTGAAAAATTTTTCCATTTGAAAAATCTTTGCCGTCAGAGATGAAGACGAGCGAATCGGTCCAGGTGGCACCTCCGATGGTGGCGTAATTGGCGGTGACGATGTCGTCCAAGCCATCGCTGTTGATATCCACCATGACTACATCTCTGGGCATTTCCACCGACAGGACTATGGAGGAATCGGGGAAACTTCCGTCGCCCTGGCCGAGGAATAATTCGACCTGGTTCTCGGCACAGATGGCGAGGTCGGCATGACCGTCGGCGTTGACGTCACCGATGGCCGCGGCATGGCCTTTGAGCGGGAGCGCCTGTCTGGCATCGGTATCGGAAAAGGCGCCGCGCGAGGAGTAGTAAATGTAGGTAGCAGTGGTTCCGGTGGTGACGAGATCGCTGGCTTGATCGCCGTCGAGGTCCCCGCTGGCCATGCCCCGTGCAATTCCCTGGCCGAAAAAGAGGGCTGTGTGGCGGTCTTTGTGGAAGCCTTGGGGCGAATTCCAGTAGATCATACTGCGAGGCGGAGACGGGGTTCCCTCTTTCGTTTTAGGTTGCCAATTACAAGCCACCGCAAGATCCATCCAGCCGTCGCCGTTGAAGTCGCCACCGGCGACCGACGTTCCCCGATAACCGGGCAGCGCAGTCCTTCTTTGGGGTGAGAATCCCTCTTCCGAACCAAAATAAATCCAGATCGCCATCTGGTAATAATGGCTATCTGAGTAGTTGGCAGTGACGAGGTCGTTGAAGCCGTCTTTGTCAATATCGGTGATAAAACCGTCGCGGGTGCCGTATCCAGGTATTTCGAGACGGGAGCGACTATCTATTTCACCACCACTATTGGCATAGATGTAGATGTTCTCCTTTTCGGTGTGGCCGTGGCCGCTGGGCACAACGATATCGGGAAAACCATCTTCGTTCAGGTCCCAGCGGTGTATCATCTGCAAGCGGCCACTTTTGGAAACATAAAGGTTGCTGCCTCCATCCAGGAAAGCGCCATCCCGAAAGTCTTCAAAAGAGTTTTCGACCCACGCCGCCTCCGCCTGCATTCGATTTCCCGAGAAAGACAAAATGGAGGCAAAAATCGCAATCGCGAGCAAACCGGTTATTTTAGGATATTGCAAAAACATACACTTGCGCATATTCTAACTATACCTTTAAAATCACAGAAATCGAGCAAAGAGAGATTTGTCATGGAAATCGAAATGAAATCCAGTATTTTTGCGCATTTGACAGCAGTAATCGCAAAAATGAATTTTGACCCCTTTGAATATGAAAACTTTGAATAAATTACCTGAGATCATACAGGGTGGAATGGGGATCGGTGTCTCCCATTGGCGATTGGCCAAGGCCGTTTCCCAAGAGGGACAATTGGGGGTGGTCTCGGGCAC
>JAJFLT010000093.1 GCA_021772555.1 Opitutales bacterium
GAAATGTATAAAATTAAACACCTTGGAGGGTATTTTGGATTAAATTTGGCAAAAATCCGTCATCCGGAACCAAGGTCGGCCTTACATTTTATGACATAGCAATAGCGCAGGCGGAGGGAATTGAATGTTTCTCTCCGGAAAATGGGTTTGGCGGAGAATTGGGCACCGTATTGGCAGGCAAGATGCTCTCAAGCTTGTGGCCCATCATAAAATCCGATCGATCCCTTGAAAATCCAATCAGATCATACCCGTGTCCTCGTCATCGATGACGACGAAGCAGTTGGCTATTCGTTGCACCGGGTTCTCGCCGCGCAAGGTTACGAGGTGAAAATTGCCCTCGGCGGCGAGGAGGGAATCGATATGGCGGGGGAAGAAAATTTCGACGTAATTTTCCTCGATAACCGCATGGAGGGCATGGACGGGCTGCAAACTTTGAAGCTGCTCAAAGGCAGCAACCAGAGTCCGGCCATCATCTTGATGACAGCATTCGGAACCACCCAAACGGCCATCGAAGCGATAAAGTTCGGCGCCTACGATTACATCATGAAGCCATTCGAGGGCTCCAGGGTGTGCGCATTGGTAGAGGCGGCGGTGTCTGACCGAAGTGAAAGCAACGGCCAAAGTGAGGCGCTGCAGCCATTATGGGCGGGCGAGGAAGGGGAAGAAGGCATGGTGGGCGATTCTGAATCTATGCAATTGGTGTTTAAGACCATCGGGCGGGTGGCGCCTTCCGACATCACAGTCCTCATAACCGGCGAGAGCGGCACCGGCAAGGAACTGGTGGCGCGGTGCATTTTCAAATACAGCCAGCGAAACAAGGCGCCTTATTTGGCCGTCAATTGTGCCGCCATTCCGGAAAACCTGATCGAGAGCGAACTGTTCGGCCATGAAAAAGGGGCCTTTACAGGAGCCAATGAAAAACGGGTCGGGAAATTTGAACTCTGCCACGGCGGAACGATTTTCCTCGATGAAATCGGCGACATGTCGCTCCCCGCCCAGACCCGGCTTTTGCGCGTCCTGCAGGAGGGAGAAATCCAGCGCGTGGGCGGTTCCGCCACCATTAAAGTCAATGTTCGGGTCATTGCCGCCACCAATCGAAATCTGGAAAAAAGAATCAGTCAGGGCCTTTTCCGGGAGGACCTTTTCTACCGGCTGCATGTTGTTCCCATCCATCTGTCTCCACTCCGCGAGCGGGTTGGCGATATTCCGAGAATGGTGAATTATTTTTTGGCGCGCATGGCAAAAAAAGAGCCCCATTGTGCCCGACGCCTGTCCTACAAGGCGCAGCAGAAATTGATGAATTACCGTTGGCCGGGCAATGTGCGGGAGTTGGAAAATGTCATCCAACGCTGCGTCATCGTGGCCCAGAGTGAAACCATTTTATTGAAGGATTTGCCACCCGAAATATTGATGGGAGAAAAGCTCCGTGAACCCGATGCTCCCGGGACGTCGGAAATACCTCCGGCCCGGACAACGATTCCCGAAACTGCCCCACTCGTCACAGGCGATTTACCCGCGCCTCCAGTTAGTGAAATTCCCTCCGAAAAGATTGATGAAATAGTCCCCGCTCAAACGGCGCCGCCATTGACACCCGAACCGTTGGGAACCGACGAAATTTTCGACCTTGTATACAAACAGGTGCGCGCGGAATCCGACACCGCCATCCTCTCGCAAGTGGAGCGGGAATTGATCCGACGCGCCCTGCAGGAAACCAGAGGCAATCAGGTAAAGACCTCCAACCTGCTCGGAATGGCCCGAGTCACCCTGCGCAAACGGATTACCGAATACGAAATCCGTTACTGAAAATGAGGTTCCTTTTTATAACCACGGATTACACAGATAGACACGGATACTGAATATTGTATGCTGGGTGAAGCGTATGGCAGCCTTAGTTTTTATTAATACGATGTGTCCACGCATCTAATTAGCGTCAAATTACGGAAAACGGTTGCCGCCTCATTCCTGTCAAGGATTAGCAAATTTACTTGCAGAATTCGGGATAAATGTTATCGTACCCTAACACGAAGCCTCAGTGTAGGCGCTGCCTACAATATGCTAATACTAACTGCTCTAAAATCATGAAACTGAAAAGTCTTTTATGTTCAACGATATGTACGTTTCTCCTCAACGGCACAGCGACGGGAGAAACCGTGTTTGTGGCATCCGAAGGTAATGCCTGCACCGTGCTGCACATTCAAAGTGTTTATCAAATCGGAAGCGAAATTGCTGTCACAACAGGCATCGAGGATATCTTCGATATATGCGTGGGAATGGATGTTATCTCCGCCTCACTTACGATGAGCTATCCGTCAATCGCCCTGAAGGAGATAAACAGATTCAATTACGAAGGAGAGGACTGGCTGCTTCTGTATCGAAACGGCCAATTCCTGAACAGTTATGACCCCGAGTTGGGAACCGGATGGGTGGATTCTCCCGTGTTGGGATCGATATTCATCAGGCCGTACCCGTGGGTCTATCATCCTGAGTTGGGTTGGCTGCTTGTTGTAGAGGGGCCCATCATAAATCAGAGCGAACTCAGTTTTTGGTTCCATTCTCCGGAATATGGATGGTTGTGGAAGAAACCCTCCATGGACGTGATTTACCACCAGGAGTCGGATACATTTGCACCGATTTCAGGTGTCGGCTCAATTGGAAAAGTATTCAATTTGGCCTTCAATCAGGAAGTGACCGTAAGAGATGGAGAACTGCGAATACGATTTACGGAAGTGAATGAAGATTCAAGATGTCCCGTGGATGTGATCTGTTTTTGGGCGGGTCGATTGGTAGTTACGCTGACGGTGAACGATCAGAATCTACAGTTGTCCATTGGAGGAAGGTCAGAACCATCCAAAACAATTGACGGGTACAGAATCAACCTCACAGAAGTCGTCGCGCCTGTGCCAAGATCGGATGAGGTTCCGCAGGACTCCGATTATGTAATCGCTTTGCGGGTGGATAAAGTTCCCTAGCATGGACCCAGCTGAATCGAAGTCGTTACGCGAAGCTTGAAAATACGTAGTTCACGTTATATACAATAAGTTATATGAGAGATGAATGAAATACATAATTCTATTTGTTGTGATTATTTTCTTTGGGGGTCCGTTGGTCGCTCAGGTCGGTTATATAGATGGAAAGAATAACGAAAGAATTTCAGTTCCTTGGAGTGTAATCGAAGAACAAACCACTCTAGAATTAGAGATCGGACGATTTCTTTACGAAGAAGAAGGAGAGAAACGAGAAACGGTTCAAAGTTACTTGATTGCTTGGACTTTTCACTATAACGAGCGTGAGTTTCAACCCATGATACTAAAATGGTATCCTGGCCATTCGCATGAGCTCCGATTTAAGGATTTGAACGATGATGGCAAAGAAGAATTGATTGTTTTCTATATCTGGGGCGCACACACGCATATTTGGGAGGTTTTTAGCCCCGGAAATGATTTTGAATATGGAGGGTCACCCTTAGACTCTCTCGGAGAGATCGGGAGCGATTGGGGATGCATCGAGCTTCTACAGGAAAAGGAAAATGGATATTTCCAGATTCGAGTTCTAAAACGCCATTGGGAAGACCAAGAATATGTTGATGTCGCGACCTATTCATACATCGACGGGCAATACAGGCAAACATCCAACAAGACGGTACACTCAACTTCATTATTGCGCCGCGAATGACCCGTAAAGTTTATAAACACTTACCAAATTAGCTCGAGAGGCGGCATTGGTCGGCGATGTATTCCTGGATGGGGGCGATGTGCATTTTCTGGGAACGTAGGGCGGTGATGGCTTCGACGGCGGCCTGGGCTCCGGCCGTGGTGGTGAAATAGGGAATGTTTTTGGCTAACGCTGTACGCCTCAGGCTGAAACTGTCCCGGATGGAATGGGCGCCTTCGGTGGTGTTGAAAACGAGGGCAATTTCGTCGTTGAGCATGGATTTTACGATGTGGGGCTGGCCTTCGATCACTTTGTTGATGACCGTTGTGGCAATGCCCTCGGCATTGAGGAATTTGGCCGTGCCGCGGGTGGCCACGATGTCGAAACCAAGGGCTTTTAGTTTTCTGGCCGCATTGACCACTTTGGGTTTGTCGGCATCGCGCACGGAGATGAAGACCCGGCCGGAAGGGGGCAATACCGTTCCCGCCGCCAGCATGCTTTTGGCAAAGGCCAAGGGGAAACTGTAATCGATCCCCATAACCTCGCCGGTGGAGCGCATTTCGGGACCGAGAATAATGTCCACTCCGGGAAAGCGATTGAAGGGAAAAACGGCTTCTTTGACCGCGATGTGCCGGAGGGATTGTTTTTCGGTCCCGATATTCAGGTCTCGCAGTTTTTCCCCGATCATTAAACGAGCAGCCATTCCGGCGGTTTGCAGACCGGTGGCTTTGGCCACAAAGGGGACGGTGCGGCTGGCTCGGGGGTTGACCTCAAGCACGAAAACCTCCTCCCCTTTGACGGCGAATTGAACATTCATGAGGCCGCAAATATCAAGCGCCCCGGCCATGGCCACGGTTTGCCGCTTTATTTCATCAATCACTTCCACGGAAAGCGTGTGCGGAGGGAGTGAACAGGCACTGTCTCCCGAATGA
>JAJFLT010000094.1 GCA_021772555.1 Opitutales bacterium
CTCCGTCTCGGTTCCCGGAAATGGCAGCACCTCGCTTTCGTTTACGATGCGGAAGAGAAACAATTACGGCACTATGTCGATGGCACCTTGCAAACCCTGCCCTCGAAAGCGACCATCCAGTCCCTCGATTTTGGCGATGAAGACTATTTTTCGGTCGGTCGCAACGGCAGATGGGGTAACCCTTTGCCGGGCCGCTTGGACGAGCTGAAGTTTACCCTGGGCCAGGTATATCGGGGTGGCTTTGAGCCGCCCTCCAGTTTTTCCCCCATCGTCCAAAAAAGTGGCAGGAAAATCTCCTTGGTCGCCGGTCCTCCAATTCTTTTTCCAAAAGGTGACACTACCCAGAAAGTCCTTCCCTTAGGAGGAAGAAAGCACCTGTTTATCGACGATGCACTGGTCGAGAAAATGGATAATATCCACTTCCAGGTGAACCCGCCGCGTCTGGCCGAAAGGGTCATCGATGGTATCAAAGGACACTTCCGCAAACACCTCACTATTGTCGAGGATAAGGATGGGCTCATACGTCTCTACAATTCCGTGGATGATGATTTTCTGGCCGTGCGGACCTCCCGCGATGGCATTAACTGGACCATGCCGGACATGGGAAAAGGCGAATACAAAGGCCACAGAAACATCGTTCTGCATGAAATGGTGGGCGGTTTGGGAAATCCATTTATCGATCCTAACGGGCCGCCGGAATCACGTTGGAAATATATCAGCGGTTACCATCGGCGCGGCATTTTTGTTTATGAATCTCCCGATGGGTATTCCTGGCGTCGTAACCGGACCGCCGTCCTGCCCTTTCGCTCGGGGACTCAATCTTGCACCTTTTACGATGATCAGCGCCAACTTTATGTCGGGTATCATCGCACCGGAATCAACAAAACAATAGCCGGGGCCACCCAGCGGGAATCCATTATTGTCGAAACAAAAGACCTCTACACTCCGTGGCCATTTCAACCCGTTTCCCAGGAAGAAACCCAAGCGGCGGCGAAAGCAACCGGACGCATTCGCGACCCCATGCCGTGGTACCTGGATAACGGCCCGCTAACACTCGGTGGTTTCGGTTTGGAATTCCCCCACTCCTTTGCCCCGAAGGACGGTATCGATCCCGTGGGCACCGACATCTATGTTACCAAGGCGATGAAATACCCCTGGGCTCCTGACACTTATCTGGCCTTCCCCATTGTCTATTTTCATTACGAACTAGATGGCCCCAAAGGCCGCCAGGCACTCATGGACCCGGAACGTGGTCGCGGTTCCGGTCCCATCGAGACGCAACTTTCGGTCAGTCGCGACGGCGTAAATTGGCAACGTCATTTCCGGCCCGCCTATGTTGGAATAGGGCTGCACGAAGGACGCGACATCCATCAGGCTTACACCGCCGTTGGAATGATCAAGCGGGGTAGCGAAATCTGGCAGTACTACTATGGCGAAGCCGTTTATCATTCCACCTACAGCAAGGGCCACGAAGAAAGCGCTGTTTACCGTTTGGTGCAGCGCTTGGACGGTTTTGTCTCGGCAGACTCACCATATGATAAAGAAGCTTACATGACGACACGGACCTTGACTTTTGAAGGGGACCGGCTCGTCCTCAATATCGATACCGAGGCCGCAGGCTATGCCCAGGTCGGATTTATAGATGAAAACGGACAACCTGTGGAGGGTTTTTCGGTCGACGATTGCATCTATATCAACGGCGATTTTATCGAAACGGAAGTGGAGTGGCTGAAAACGGGAACAGATGTCTCAAGCCTGCAAGGTAAAGCGGTGCAAATCGTTTTCCGAATGCGTGGATCAAAGCTTTACGCCATGCAATTTACTTCAAAGTAAAACTTTTTTTTTAGACCGGAAATTTTTATTCGGGCCTCTCAATCAATTCCACGCCTTCAATCATCCAGTCTTTTAAAACGTTTTCGTCATTTACCGATCTCAAAGCCATTTTACGGTTGGCCTCATTTAGGTCTATTGTGGCAATGACAAGCCGCTCATCAAAATGATTAGCTTCCGCCAGCACATATCCGTCCGGGTGAACAATCTTGCTGTTACCGTGGGATTGTGATGGCGATTTAACATCGTTTAAGTTTCCAGGAACATTAGCCATAACGAGGAAAATGGAATTTTCGGTCGCCCTGGAAATCGGCATGGCATTATAGGCTGACAGTTTGAATTCCTTGGAAAAGCCCGCTTCGTTGCTGCAAAAGTAACAAACTTGTGCTCCCGCCAGAACAGGAAGCCTAACCAATTCTGGATAACGAATATCGTGGCAAATGATGAAGCACGATTCCACGCCGGCCACCGAATAAACCGGAATATGGGTTCCCGGCACCGGCCACTTTTCCGCAAGGTGGGTTTTGGCATACCTTCCCCTGACAACACCCCCTTTATCAATAACCAACAAACTGTTAAAAAGTCGGCCTTCATGCCAGTGAGCAGTTCCCAGGATAACGGCGATATTAAGATTTCGGGAACATTCAATTACCCTTTCCTCAGCCCTCAGAAATGTTTCGGGCTCGGCATTATCCCAATATTCCTGGTCAATCTGGTAGCCACAAAGACAGGCTTCCGGAAACGTGACTACATCAGCATTTTCCAGTTTCGCCCGATCGATCCAGGTGAGGACTTTTTCCGCACTTTTTTCAATGTCCGGGTAAGTCAGAATCTGACAACTGGCTACTTTTAGCTCCATCAATATTACTAGAACCTATCTCAAATCATTTCTGAAAGATTCCCGTACATCTCCGGTCTGCGCGTGCGTAAGGTGAAACCCTTGCGGCGACGTGCCTGCGTCATGATTTCGGGATCCAGCTCCGCCGTTATCATCAAGTCATCGATGGACAATGGTCCTTGCGCGATCAAGTAACCGACGGGATCCACGATTATGGCGCCGCCGTTATGTGTGGTGTGCCCATTGTAGTTCACTTGGTTGCAATGGGCAGCGAAAACGCCGTTTTCCCCTGCCATGATTCCCCAACGCCCTGGCATTACCTCCC
>JAJFLT010000095.1 GCA_021772555.1 Opitutales bacterium
AGCGATCACGTGGATCATGAAATACTCGCCATGCCCAGTGGCGGAGATCGCGGCGGTCTTGTTGTTGGCATAGGTGCCGGCGCCGATGATCGGGGAATCGCCGACCCGACCCGGCTGTTTCGAGCCGAAGCCGCCCGTCGAGGTACCCGCCGCCAGGTTGCCCTTTTTATCGAGGGCCGCCGCGCCTACCGTACCATGCTTTTTGGCCTTTTTTGTTGGAAATTCGTCACCATTTTCCCTGGCCTTGGTTTTTTGCAGGGACTGCCACCGTTTCTCGGTGAAAAAATAACCCGGGTCCACGATTTCCAGTCCCTGGTTCTTGGCAAAAGAAGCCGCTCCCTCCCCGGATAGAAGAACATGAGGAGAATTCTCCATCACTTCCCTGGCCAGTAGAATCGGGTTTTTGACGGTTTTAACCCCCGATGCCGCCCCAGCCTGCAACGTTTTCCCGTCCATTATGGAGGCATCCAACTCGTTGACGCCGGTGTTGGTGAAAACGGCGCCTTTACCAGCATTGAAAAGGGGAGAATCTTCCAGGATGACCAAAGCTGCCGTCACCGCGTCGATACTGCTTCCATCCTTTTTTAAAATACGGTAACCCTTGTTTAAAGCTTCGGTTAATTTTTCCCGGTATTCCGCCTCCATTTCCCGGGTCATAGAGCCTCTTACAATGGTTCCCGCACCGCCGTGCAGGATGAGCCCAAAATTTTCTTCTCCTCCCATCATTTCGATATAGCCGAAAAGCAGGCTGAAAAGCGTCATTAGTGGTAAGCGAAAAGTGCGAATCAAGCGTTTCAACATTGATTTCATATAGAACCTATCTCGAATTCGCAGATGAATGATGTTTGTAGCGCCACGGTGGCTGACGCCGCAGGTGCCACCGTGCCTTGCTCATAACACATAATAGCTCTCTGCATCGTCATCTTCGAATTTGAGATAGGTTCTAATTAACTTTCGGACACTGATGGACTTGGAAAAGGAACCCCGGTTTTCTCGGCCACTTTTTCCAGATTGGCGACTACCGGTGGTAGCAGGGGTATGCCCTCGGTGGTTCTTTTATCCTCCGCTTCGCGTTCGGGATCGCCTGGTATACGGACTTTATCCGAACCGGCCGCAGGCTTGGTTTTGCGCATGGTCCGAATCCATGCATCGACTTCATTTTTGAACTGTCCCGCATCCATGAAACCCTCGATCTGGAGTGCGCCGAAAAAGTGTCCAATACCCTTACCAACCTGTTTCTCAGTTGGAATGTTGCGGTTGGCGAAAGGCTGCACGAAAGGGCCCCAATTGGCACCCGAAAGTACTGCTGTCAGCATATCGACCATCACCGCGAGGCAGGTGCCCTTGTGCCCGCCTTGCTCCAGGGTGGAGCCGAGTGGCAGAAGGGCTCCCCCGAACATCATTTTTTGTGGGTCGACTGTGGGGCGTCCTTCTTCATCGGTCGCCCAGCCGGGGCCGAGGGAAGTTTTTTTTCGATGTGCGATTTCGATTTTGCCATAAGCCACCACGGCGGTTGACATGTCGATCACAATGGGCGGCTCTTTCTGGCCGGGAAAGGCAATGGCGATGGGGTTGGTGCCCAGCATACTTTCGGCGCCACCAATGGGCGTTACTTGGGCGGAGGCGTTGGTCATGGACCAGCCGATGATATCCCGCTGCAAAGCCTGCAAGGGATAATAGCCGGCAATTCCGTAGTGATTGGAGTTTCTCACCGAGACCCATCCCGACCCACAGGCCACGGCTTTCTCCATGGCCATAAGGTTGGCTTTGGGCCCCACCACCAGGCCGAGGCCGTTATCGCCGTCAACCAGCGCAGTCGAACCGGTCTCGCGGAGAACCTTGATTTGTGCGCGAGGGTTGATTTTGCCCTTTGCCAGCCAATCCACATACAAATGCAGGCGGGCCACTCCATGGGATTCAATGCCCCGCAAATCGCTGGCTAACAAAACCCTTGAAGATAATTCGGCATCGGCATCAGGCACTCCGCAGGCGACCAATACACGAGTGGTGAATTCCCTCAATAATTCGTGATGAACGACCTCTTGCATTACTTCATTTCAATCTTTTCGACCATCGTAGGATGGAAGATAAACGTTACCAGATCCTGTTTTGTCGAGTGAAATTGAACCTCAATCCGTTTGTCAAGGTAAGCGTTCAAGCGATTATTTGCTTGGATCAGATGGCCTTTGGTGGTATAATAAAATCTTTGCAACATACCTATAGAGCCGAGGACTACAGGGCTTTGATTAGAGTATCCATGCCAATGAATTTCCCGGCCCCATACATTTTTCACGAGAGCACACTATGTTAATTCAAAAGAGACAAGTGGCCAAATTAACGGTCGTTCTCGCTCTTGTCGTCATGGGATTGGGGCTTGGCCTGTCCAATTATTTTTCCCTACGCGAGGTCGAATTGCAGAAAACAACTCCCTCGCTCCAAAAGGAAAATCCGTCGAACGATCCAATGCCCGCTCCACCAGCGGCTTCCATTTCCAATCCCAAAATGGCCAATGGGAAAAAGTCCCTTGCGCAGTCAAACGACTGGCCCGGCGCC
This sequence comes from Opitutales bacterium, assembly GCA_021772555.1. Taxonomy (GTDB): domain Bacteria; phylum Verrucomicrobiota; class Verrucomicrobiia; order Opitutales; family UBA2987; genus JAJFLU01. Next base: position 2,554 of record JAJFLT010000095.1, read on the forward strand.
AGGACACTGTTGGCCAACGAAAAAGAGGTGGTCGAACGCGGGAAACGGTATTTGTGGCGACAATTTGTCGTGCAACCCGTCGATCTGCCCTATCCCGTCCTGATTGAGGAAAAAATACTACCGGTAACTACGACGCAGCCAGAAAAAACAGTCGTCCGGAGGGAGATGGCGGCAAACCATCTGCTTCTGAAAACACATGCGGACTCCAATTCCGTCCAATTGTCCAGTCTGGCTGACAAAATGGGTATTTCCGCGTCCCTGAGACCTCACCCCAGCGGTGAAAACCTGTTTTTTCTGGATCTTCCCGGTATCGATCCGGAAAACCTGTATGAGGCCCTGGAAAAGTTGAGAAAAATGCCCAATGAAGTGGCTTACGCAGAACCCGATTACGTTGTTCACGCCCTGGAAACGATTCCTGATGACACCCGGTTTGACGAGCAGTGGGGTTTGGATAACATTGGCCAGAGCGGCGGTACCTCCGATGCCGACATGGATGCCCCGGAGGGCTGGGATCTGCGCCACGACGCTTCCAATGTGATCGTCGGAGTGATCGATACGGGAGCTCGCTATACCCATCAGGATCTGCAGGACAATATGTGGGAAAACACGGCTGAACGGGATGGCACACCGGGGATCGACGACGACTCCAACGGCTTCGTTGACGACATCTTCGGCATCAATGCCGTCAATGGTTCGGGCGATCCTTTTGACGACG
>JAJFLT010000096.1 GCA_021772555.1 Opitutales bacterium
GACTCGAACCCCCACGCCTTTCGGCACCAGATCCTAAATCTGGCGTGTCTGCCAATTCCACCACCCGGGCTCTTTTGCGGTTGAATGGGAAATCATTTTCTATACGATCAAATTTCTATCGTAATGAGTCCTAACTTTACAAATGAATTCATTACTTTTGCCGTCCATCATTGAGGTGATTGAAATCGCTTCTAACCCTGGTAAATTGCTAAATTATACTGGGTAAAAACCATTGCCATTCATTGGTTACAGTAAATTTAAAAAAACCAGAAAGGGCGAGCCATGAAAGAGGTAATTTTAAAACGATTTGAAAACCCCGATGAGGTCCGGGAATTTGAAAAGGGCAGGTTTGAGATTATCCACATCGGGGGCCTTACCATTGGCCGGGCAACCTACCAACCCGGCTGGAAATGGTCCGAGCATGTCGGCAAGGGATTACGCGTTGAACATTGCGAAGTAGAACATGTGGGAATGGTGGTATCCGGGTGCGCGGTGGCCGCGATGAAAGGAGGCGCTATCATTGAATTGAATGAGGGGTGTCTGTTTTACATTCCACCCGAACCTCACGATAGCTGGGTCGTGGGAGAAGAGCCTTATGTCTCACTTCACTTCCTTGGGGCCGATCATTATACACGATAGAAAACCGGATTCGCCAAGAAACTGGAAGTTTTTATCAATACAAAAATTTATTACTCCGCTCGCGAGGCAACCGTCATACCGGAAAAACTTCGGTTCAAGAGAGCGGCCAAGCGGACCCCGGCAGAGGCCAGGCGCGTCTCCACCGTGGCAATATGTTGTTCGTAAAATCCCTGCCCCAGCACCTTGTCCTTAGGCAACTGGTCGTAAATCTGACGAGTGATGTAATAAGACTCGTTGGCCCATTCCTCAGGGTCGCGGGTGCTGCTCCAGTTGATCAATTGGAGATCGTTAATATCAGCTCGAATGCGTAGGGCCAGGGCGACCCAGTCGCTACCCGTTCGCTGACTGATGAAACCGAAATCCCAGGCACCGTGAAGGTTCCACTCGAAATCTCCAAACGGACCGGTGTCGGCCGTTTTCCCGAACCAACTGACCTTGACCGTATTGCCCCCTAGATTATCGGCATAGGAAACATGCAGGGGTTGATGGATATCACCGATAAAATGAACCAAAAACTTGAGAGCTTCAATACGATCCTCCCGCTCCGCGCCGGAATCGGCCATGATGGCGGAGTATTTATTGATGGCCGCCACCACGCAATCTCCACCGACGCAGTCGCGGGCCAGGTCCACTTTTTCGACTCCTCTGGGCAGGTTGATAAAGTGCAGCCGGTAAGCCCAATTGTAGGATTCGTCACTCTTGATCTCATCGGCCCATGTGGATGCCGTGGCCAAAGTTTCATCTCCGAGAAGGTCCGTTACAGTGGCCCTGGCCTGCTCCGTGAGATAACTGGCGGCAATGGCTCCGACGATGCGATGTCCATTGCCCCCCCAACCGTGGGTGAGGGTAGGCAAGCACCCGCATAAAAACAAGAATAGGGAAACGGTTTTTATTTTCATTACTTGTAAAATTTGAGAAGTGGTAATTTTTTTTTATTCTTATTCTTTGTAAACGACACCGGCTTTCATGACAAAGTTCACTTTTGTCATTAATTCGATGTCCTCCAGCGGATCGCCGGGAACCGCCACCAGATCGGCAATTTTTCCCGCTTCCACACTGCCCAGGTCTTCTTCCTGTTTGAGAAGCTTGGCTGATTCGATGGTGGCCGATTGGATGGCTTCCATCGCTGGCATCCCGGCCTCGACCATGTAAATGAACTCGTTGGCATTATCTCCGTGGGCAGAAACCCCGGTATCCGTGCCGAATGCTATCTTGACGCCCGCCCGGTAGGCTTCGGCAAATGTATCGCGAATGACAGGTCCAATAGCAGCCGCCTTGACGCGCACGATTTCAGGAAAGAATCCGTCGATCTCAGACTTTTCCCCAACCCAAATTCCGGCTGAGATTGTGGGCACGTAATAGGTACCGTGTTGTATCATCAAGTCCATGACTTCCTCCGTCATGTAAGTCCCGTGCTCAATTGAATCGACTCCGGCTATGACGGCTCGCTTCATCCCCTCCGTGCCGTGGGCGTGAACGGCCACGGTGAATCCGTAATCCTTGGCCGCATCGACTATGGCCTCCAGCTCCACCATCGTAAATTGCGGATTTTGCCCGCTTTTGGCCAGACTGAGGACACCGCCGGTGGCCGTGATTTTGATGAAATCGGCACCATCTTTGTAACGCTGCCGGACGGCCTTGCGAGCCTCGTCCGGCCCGCTGATGACCCCGCCGACGGGCCCTGCGTCAAAACTCAGTTCATCGCTCAACCCGTTGGTGGGGTCGGCATGACCTCCGGTGGTGGCAATACTCTTGCCGGCAGAAAAAATTCGCGGCCCGACGACCCAACCTTGATTGATAGCATCGCGAAGTGAGATGGTCACATCGTATACGTCCCCCGGATTCCTCACCGTAGTGAAACCGGCCATCAGTGTTCGCTCCGCATATTTCACCGACCTAATGGCGTAATCCGCCGGATCGAGGGTAAATCTCTCCATATGACTACGCGCGGAGAACTCACCATAAAGATGCACATGCATATCCATGAGGCCCGGCATAACCGTTCGGTCTTTCAAATTGATCAGCTCATCGGATTCGCCAACAGGAAGATAACCCGGGGCCACTTCCACAATGCGATCGCCATCGATGACGACGGTGACCTCCATTCGGGGTTCGTCCCCCACCCCGTCGATCAATCGGCCCGCATGGACTATCGTTCTCCCATAGCTGTGGGAATTTAAAAGCAAAAGGGTTATAAAACCTGCAATGAGTTGGATCAAAAATAGTTGGCGCATGTGTGATTCCTTATTTTTGGGTAAAAATCCGCTCGCATATCCAATAAGAAATGGAACTGAACCAGCGGGTCTAACAGATTGATAGAAACAATTTCAGGTAAAAATGCAAAAGGCTTTTTACATTTCGC
>JAJFLT010000097.1 GCA_021772555.1 Opitutales bacterium
TGGTATCGATTCTCTCGCCTTCATGTCCCATTTGTATCCAGGGAATAGTCCAACTCATTGATAAAATTGATCCCGAATTCATGGATACCCTATTGATTTGGACTCCGATACTGGATAATGATTCACCGAATCTACGACTGCCTGTTTTATTGAACAGAGGCGTGAAAGAGTATTGGGATGCCGAAGGGGAAATTGCCAACCAGGCTGCAGAAACTTTGCATATCAGCGGAAAGGCGTGGGACGTTTATCTGTTTTATGAAAGAAATTCGATTTGGAGTGGAAGATCTTTTCCAAAACCTGCGTTTTGGTATCATCAATTGCCCGCAAACACCGGAGCCCCTCCCGCTCGAAAATTTAATCTTTCTAAAATAAACCAAGATTTGTTAAACTTGGCCTCAGCCAAGGATTATCAAATGGACGAATTAGAATTCATTTATTTCGAGGGATGTCCAAATGCCGGCATAGCTGGTGACAATTTGACTGCAGCATTGGTGGAGCAGGGTCTCTCGCAAAATTTTAAAAGATGGAATTCCAACGATCCTGAGGCGCCGCCATACGTTTCGAAATTTGGAAGTCCCACCATATTAGTCAATGGGGCTGATTTATTTGGGGCCGAACCCACGGATTATCCAGCTTGCAGGTTGTATGGATCGAGGGGATATCCCACCAAGGAGGAAATAACGGAAAAAATAACCGAATTGATACCGGCAGGCTGAGGTAACGGTGGCCGGTGCTAGTGCTTGCCAAAGAGCAACTCAGCGCCAAGCTGGGAATTATGGAAGTGCTCCAGGTGCAGCCCGATCTGCGCAAAGTCAGCATAGTCTTTGAAAAGCTTCAGCAATCGTTTGATTGAACCTGCAAATTCTTGTAAGACTCCAATCAATTAGTTCCATGCCGTTCACACTCGACAATATTGTCCCTTGGGGGAGATCTTATTCGGAATATAAGCGGATGTTCGCTTTGACTGATGGCGATCTTGGAGGAACTATAATTTCCTGTGCTGATGGTCCGGCCAGCTTTAATGCGGAGGCTTCTAAAAGGGGATGCCGCATCGTTTCGGTGGATCCGATTTACGGTTTCAGTGCCGAGGAAATTCACCAACAAATGGAGGCAACCTCCCCCGAAATGGCTGAGCAGACCCGAAAAAATCAAGCGGAGTTTATTTGGAAGGAATTTAAATCCGTCGAGGATTTGGTTCAGGCTCGCATGAATGCGATGCGGGTATTTCTCGCCGATTACGAAATCGGATTGAGCGAAGGACGATATGTCCAAGCAGAGCTACCTGCGCTGCCATTTTCCGATGATTCGTTCAATCTTGCCCTCTGTTCACACTTTCTTTTTCTGTATTCGCATCATTTGTCCGAAGAATTCCACTTGAAAGCGATTCGGGAAATGTGCCGGGTGGCAAAAGAGGTTCGTATTTTCCCGTTAGTTGCACTAGGCAGCGGAAAATCGAATTACGTAGATTCTGTCACAAATATTTTGGAACAAACTGGCTTAAAAATCGAAATCGTGCGTGTTCCCTACGAATTTAAGCGTGGAGGGAACCAAATGATGCGAATCCGAACGGATTCCGGCAAAGAATATTGAAAAGCCTCAAATACGGACGCGGGTTGCCGTTAGTGTTTCTTCTCCCTGGTTGAAACTGACTTTGTCGATGAATCCTTTAGGGTTTCTTTGAAAGACGAGTTCGATCCTCATTTTGGGGTGATAGAAGGTATTCTCTTTTATGGGCTGGACGCGGTAGCGGGCGCTTTGCTCGAATTGGGTTGTGAGGTGCCCTTCCTGGAGATGAAAAAGGATGCGAAGGCCGTTGGGAAGCTGGAAGACACCGGCATATTGGCGCAGGTCCGTGTTGGAAACTTCGATGACGGGGATGAATTCCCGGAGCTTGAAATGTTCGTGGTCGAGGAGATACATCCCCAATTTTTCGACTGAAGAGGCGGAATTGCTCAGAACGACAACACCGGTTCTGGTATCTTTGCGAAATCCGGCAAAGCTGGCATGGCCCCCCGTCAAGCCGCTGCGATAATGAATGTCGGCGTCATCATTGCGGTATACGACCCAACCGGTGGCCACAGCCATATTGTTTTTTTCCGATTTGAGGAGGACCTCGTGGGTTTTCTCCATGATGGGCAGAAGAGGGCTTTCGATGAGTCCAAGGTTGGCGCCAAGAAACTGGAGCATATCTTTGGCATCGGATCTCAGGGCCCCGGAGCCGGCAAAGACCGGCATTTCCCAAAGCGAACTCTGGGTTTCCCCCTGGTGCCCCCGGGCCAGGTTGTAGCGTTGCACTTCGTTCAAGGAAATGGAGGTATTTTTCATTTCCAGCGGGTCGCAAATGCGGGACTTGACCATTGCCTCGAAGGTTTCTCCAGACTGCCGCTCGAGGGCCAGGCCGACCAACCCGTAACCGGCTCGTGAAATTACGAATTTGCTTCCGGGTTTTTGCGGCAACTCATATTCACCCAAAAACTCCCCCATTGATTCCCATGTATAATCGACATAGGGATTTTGCTTTACGGACGGATCCAGGTTTGGAGGTAGTCTGGGCAATCCCGAGGTGTGTTCGATAAGAGTGTCCAGGGTAATTTCGGTCTCTTCAAAAGTGGGCAACACGATCTCCTCCGGAAGGTAGGTGGAGGCGGGTGCATCCAAGTCGATATCGTCGTTTTCGGCCGCCTGAGTAGCCAGCAGCCCGGTGAAAAATTGAGTCAATGAGCTGATTTCGAAGATGGTGCGGGCGTTGACCCGACGGGTATCTCCCTCCCGGAAGGTTCCCTCGAAAAAGTAACGTTTGCCATCGGGGTTGATGATCCCCACCACAATCGCCCGGTTGAGCCCCCGCTGGGAAAGTTCCTTCATGTGGGATTTGACCTTGTCTTCAGGAAACGAAGATCCCATGGAAACTGAGACTGGCAAAGCCAGAATTAAAGTCAGGACAAAGAGTAAGCTTTTCTTCATAGGGCAGGGTAAGTGGGAAAGTGTAAATTAAATGAGAAAGGTGAGGTAAGGCAACCAGGTTCTAAGAGGGTGGAAGAGGAAATGACTCCTTAATTTAGAGCGGCTTTGTGGGGTCTTAATTCCGGGAATCCCCTCTTGGAGAAAGTTTTTTCAGGGATGCCATTGGAATATATTGGTTTCCGGTGGGTAATGGAGGTGCAGTTTCGCACTTAGGGCATTCAGCTTTGCCAACATTTCTGTCGAAAATTCTGACTCCAGGGCAGCGGCGTTTTCGCGTGCCTGGTCAGCACAGCGCGACCCGACCAAAATCACTTCCACTCCCGTCTGACGGGCCAGCCATTGAATCGCCAGGTGATGTGGATGCATTCCAGTCTCATCCGCCAAAGCCTTTAACTTCATGGTGGCGGTATGGACATGAGGCCACACCTCCCGGTGAAAAAAAATACTTTTGGGCCGAATATCGCCCTTGGTAAAGACTGGAGCGGAAGCGAATTTCCCCGTCAAAATGCCTAAAGCGAGGGAACTGTAGGTAACCACGGCGATACCCTTTTCCCGGCAATAGGGAATGATTTCTTTTTCGGGGATGCGCCAAAACAGGTTGTAGCCGAGTTGGTGGATGTCGATGGTTCCCGCCTGGCCGATATGCTCCATCTGTGCGACTGAGAAATTACTCACCCCGATCGCCCCGATGGTTCCTTTTTCCCGCTCCTTTTCCAGAAATTCCATATGAGGGCGCAGGTCGAGGTC
>JAJFLT010000098.1 GCA_021772555.1 Opitutales bacterium
GGTGATGGCCCTGCCGCTGCTCAAAGCCATTCGGGCTGGGAGGCCGGACGCGGAAATCACGGTGGTTGCGCACAAGGGATTTACTCCGTTGTTGGCCCAATTGCCCTTTATTGATCGAGTGATTCCGCTGCCGGAAAAAAGCTCTCCGCTGAGCTATTTCAAATTTTTCTGGGACCTGAAACATCAATATCCGGACACATTTCTTTTATTGACCAACTCCTCGCGGGGGGATTTGGAGGCTTGGCTAATAGGCTGCCCCCAGCGTTTCGGGATGCTGCGTCCCGGAAAATGGCGCCCCTTGCTGACCCATAGCTGGAAACTGCCTCTGGACATCGACGAAACCAAAGTTCATCAAACCAGGGTATGGGAACAGTACCTGCGCTATTTCGGCCTTGCGGAACCGCTCCAACTGGCACCGGTTTTCAGGAAACGGGAGGATGCAAAAACCGGGATGCAGGCCATGAAAATCGGTTTGATCTGCGGGACGGAGAACCAGCCCGGCAAACGCTGGCCTGTCGCACGGTGGCGGGACCTGATCGAACAGCTGTTGTCACACGACAAAGACCTGCATTTCGTCCTCTTTGGAACGAAAAACGATCGACCGATCACGGATGCGGTGGCCATGGGTTTGCCCGCACAGCAGGTGGAAAATCTGGCCGGAAAAACGAATCTTGTTGATTTTCTGGAAAAATTACAGAAATGCCGCCTGGTGGTCGGCAACGACACGGGTGGCATTCACCTAGCCAATGCCCTGGGTGTGCCAACGGCGGTAGTTTACGGACCCACCAATCCGCTGCGGACCGGACCCGTTTTCGAGGCTCCGGTGGTCCTCCTGCAACCGCCCGGCTGCCCCCCGGAGGGCGGAATGCCGATTGAGGGCGTGGCCGTGGAAAGAGTTGCCGAGGCGGCCCTCAAGCTATTTAAAGCGGAAAATGCGCAAGCTCATCTGAATCAAACTTCGTGAAAAAACTGCTGCCTTATTTTTATCTTTTAAAGACGGTAAAGTTCGCTTTCCTGGGGGCTCTGCTGGCGGGGCTCATCTATGCGGCGACGAGCGGTTTTGGCCTGGCCTACATTTTACAGGACATCCTGCCCAAGCTCTACGGAGAAGTAGACATTTCCAACTGGGCCCTGCTCCTGCTGGTGGCCCAATTGCCCCTGGTCTTTTCCCTGCGAGCGATCGGTGGTTACCTCAATGCCGTGCTGATAACTTATTGCGGCTTGAAAATCCTCGAGGAAATCCGGCTCAGGGTTTTTGGGAAACTGCAATATTTGCAATTGTCGTTTTTTCAAAAACACAACAGCGGCGACCTCCTCAGCCGGAGCATGAACGACACCGCCATCTTGCAGCAAACCATCATACAAGGCTCGAACGATCTCCTCGTGCAGCCGTTTACGTTGCTGGCAGCCGTCGTTTTCCTGGTCTGGACGGCGCTGCAAAACACGGGGCTGGGCTTCGTTCTGCTCTTCCTGCTGATGGTTCCGGCCTGCGTCATGCCGATCCGCCACCTGGCCCGTAAATTGATTCAACGGGCCAAGGAACTACAAAAGGAAATGGGCGTGGTGACGGAATATGAGCGGGAAAACCTGACCGCCATCCGTGAAGTGCGGGCCTTCAACCTCGAGGATGAGCAAATCGAAGGGTTTCGGAAACTCTTGCAGAAATTTTTCTCCCTCCAACTGAAGGTAACCAAGTATTTCAAAGCCATCGCCCCGAGCATCGAATTCATCACCTCGGTCGGTCTGGCCCTGGCCATTTTTTACGCCCGGAAAACGGACATCACCCTGGAGGAAGTGGTCCCCTTGGTGGTGGCGCTCTATTTTGCCTACGATCCGATCAAAAAAATCGGCGTCCTGCACGGACAGTTCAAGAAAGGGCTGGCCTCCCTCGAACGCCTCGAAACCATCCTCGACGAGCCGATTGCCATAACGGATGATCCCGATGCCCTCGCGGTGGAGAAGGTGGAGGGTGAAATCCGTTTCCAGAAAGTGGGATTCAGCTACGGGGAGGGCCCGGTATTAAAGGACATCGACTGTGTTCTGGAGGCGGGCCGGGTCTACGCCCTGGTGGGTCCGAGCGGGGCCGGCAAATCGACTTTCGCCAACCTCGTGCCCCGGTTTTTCGAGATCAGCACAGGATCCATCCTAATGGACGGAATCGATCTCCATAAAATCAAATTACGGAACCTGCGTCAGCAAATTTCCCTCGTCAGCCAGGATCCTATCCTCTTCAACGACACGATTTATAACAACATCCTTCTGAGCCGCCCGGGTTCTAGCGAGGGGGAAATCCATGAGGCCGCCCGCAAGGCTTATGCGCATTCCTTCATCACGGATTTTGAAAACGGATACGATACGCAGGTGGGGGACCGCGGGGCGCGCCTCTCGGGAGGGCAAAAGCAACGCATCACTCTGGCCAGGGCATTTTTAAAGAACGCCCCCATTCTTATTCTGGATGAGGCTACGTCGGCCCTCGACGGGGAGAGCGAACGGCAAATCCACGACGCCCTGGTGGAACTGGTGCGGGGAAAGACGGTCATAATAATTGCGCATCGGTTCAGCACCATTCAAATGGCGAATATGATTTTTGTCTTCGATGAAGGAAAAATCATTGACCGCGGGACGCACGATCAACTCCATAAGAGTTGTTCATTCTACAGAAATGTCTATGACAACCGACTTTCATAAACATCCATTGGCGGTTAAAACATGAGTCCTGGCAAAGCCCTATTGTCCATTCCCGGCATACAGCCGGACATCGTCGAAATCGACGGCATTAGAGTGCGTGTCAACGACCTCCCCACGAGTCGCAAAATCCGTCGGCATTTAAGGCGAGGTGATTACGAAATTCCGGAAAGGGAAATGGTCAAAAAATTCCTTAAACCGGGCGACAAGGTGCTCGAACTGGGCGCTTCCCTCGGCGTGGTGGCCTGCTTCATCGGCCGGCAAACCCAGCCCGGCGGACGCCTCGTCAGCGTGGAGCCCAATGTCGACCTGAAGCCTTTTTTCGAGCGGCAACTGAAACTGAACGGTTATCAATCAAAATGGATCAACGTCCTCTGCTGTCCCATCTGGGAAAGCGAATTGCCCTCCCTGACCGCTTTGAAGGTCTATTTTCCGGCTGAGGACAACCGCCTGGGCCGGGCCGGGCCAAGCGCTCAAGGGGGCCGCGAAATTCTCTGGGAAACGGCTGAGGCCGTCTGCCACGATTGCTCGCTGGAACCGGACGCCGTGGTCATGGATATCGAAGGAGCAGAAGAAGTCTGGACGAAAATTCCTCCCCGTTTTCCCCCCTCCGTGCGGATCGTCATTGCCGAATTTCACCACCAGATTTACGGAATCGAAACCGCCGCCCAGGCTGTACAGGCCGTGCTCGACGATGGCTTCAGAATGGTTGCCTATCAGCACAACGTAATCGCTTTCGAAAGAAAGTAGTTAGAACCTACGATTTCTCGATAAATACCTCAAGAGTGGATGTGCGGGCCATAACCTTCGACGCGGGCGGGACGCTGATGCGGCCCTATCCATCGGTGGGAGAAGTTTACGCCGAGGTTTTGTTTGGATTCGGAATAGAAATCGATCCGCGGGAAGTCGAAAAAGAATTTCGGGTCGCTTTCAAAGAATTAAGTCGGAGGGGAAGCGATAACAAAATCAGCGACGACTCGGAGCGGGCTTTTTGGCAGCGTATGGTTCGATATTGTCTGGGGCGGCACATTCCGCCTGGCCTTTTTAGCAAGGTATTCGACGAACTCTACAACACATTCGCTTCGTCAAGCCGCTGGCACCTGGCCGATGATGCGCTGTCCACCATGAAAGAGCTGCGCCACCGCGGCTACCGCCTGGCCATCCTGAGCAACGCCGACAGCCGGTTCCACCAGGTATTCAAAGAAATGGGGCTCAACGATCTGGTGGAGAAAATTTTTATCTCCAGCGAAATCGGTTACGAAAAACCCGA
>JAJFLT010000099.1 GCA_021772555.1 Opitutales bacterium
ACTATCAATCACCACTGGAAATAATGTTGCAAAATTTAGCCGCAGGAAAAACGCGTAAATCCTCTACGTTTTTATTAGAACCTATCTCAAATTCGCTGATGAATGATGTTTGTAGCGCCACGGTGGCAGATGCCACCGTGCCGCACAAATCCTTCGGACAGAGGCCATTATGAGTTTGAGCGGCGTTCCGTCAGGGCGGCAGGGCTTCCAGCCCGACATACCCCGACGCGCCTTGCTCAAACACATAATGGCTCTCTGCATCAACATCATCGAATTTGAGATAGGTTCTAATAAAAACGTAGAGGATTTACGCGTTTTTCCTGCGGCTAAATTTTGCAACATTATTTCCAGTGGTGATTGATAGTTTAAGGGTTTCTTTTATAAAAGGATGTTATATAATCCGATTACGGCTAAATAATCTCGATGGGCAACGTTCGATGAATGGCAGAAAATGGATAGTATAGCATAAAATGACTTGGGAGATTACCTTTATGTTCCTGCTGCTGGCGTTTGCGGTAGTCAGCTTTACGTTGGAAAAGCTGCCTACGGATCTGACCGCGATCACCCTTTTCGGGGCTGTCATGTTGGCTGGCTTGCTGCCGTGGGCGGAAACGCTGCCCGGCCCGGATGCGTTAATAAAGGTATTTGCAAACCCGGCCCCCATCACAATTGCGGCTATGTTTGTCGTCAGTGCGGCACTGCAAAAATGCGGGGCCATCGACCTGTTGGCGGGCGGGCTCGGGCGTGTAGCCAGCATCGGCCCACGGAAATTCCTGCCCTTGATGATCCTGTCCGTTGCCGTGATTTCGGCATTTACCAATAATACACCGGTGGTGGTGGTATTCATGCCGGTTATATTGAGCCTGGCCCGATCGATGGAGATACCGGCATCGAAATTGCTGATACCCTTGTCTTATGCCTCCATCTTCGGCGGAACCTGCACGTTGGTGGGAACGAGCACCAACATCCTGGCCAGTGAATTTATGGAAGAAGCCGGCCAAACCCCGTTGGCCATGTTCGAATTAGTCTGGGTCGGATTTCCCATGCTTTTGGTGGCAACGGTCTACCTTACTTTGTTCAGCAACCGATTGTTGCCGAAAAGAGAGACGCTGACTTCGATCCTGAGCGAAGAGGAGCGAAAAGAATTTCTGACCGAAGCGTTCGTCCAAAAGGGGTCCGAACTGGTCGGCAAAACGGTGGAGGAATCCGGTATTTTGAAAGGAAACAGCCTGAGAGTTCTCGAAATTGTGCGCAGCGAGGTTGTTCTCGGAGGAAATCCCAAGACGAAGCCATTGGAGGAAGGGGACCGTCTGGTGCTTTCCTGCCGGCCTTCCGGTTTCGCCCACGCGCGCAGCCTGAAGGGCCTGGAATTGTTCGCGGAAATGGATCTCGGCCTGGAAGCCATCGCCGCGCACGAGGGTTCCATCGTTGAGGCAGTCATCGGCCCGCGGTCCACCTTAACAGGTAAAAAAGTTAAAAACCTCAAATTTCGCCAGCGCTTTAATATGATCATATTGGCCATACACCGCAGAGGCATTAATATGCGTGAGAAAATCGGCCAACTGGATTTTGACTTTGGCGACACCTTGCTGCTGATGGGAACCGATCGTGCAATTGAGGAATTACGCAATAGCGACGACATTTTATTGCTCGACCGGCCGGCCACCCCAGCCAAGAGCAGCCGCAAAAAGATGCCCCTGGCGGTGGGAACCCTGGCCGTCATCATACTACTGGTTTCATTGAACCTGGTGCCGATTGTGGCGGCCTCCCTGATTGGTTGCGGATTTCTTTTCCTGACCGGCTGCCTGCGGACCAAGGAAGCCTACCAATCCATCGACTGGAGCATCATTTTCCTCATTTACGGCATGCTGGGCATCGGCCTGGCCATGCGGGATACGGGCGCGGCCAACCTCATTGCCGGGGGCATGGTATCGGTGGTCGATAGCGTGTTTTCGGACCCGGTCAGACCCTACGCTTTGCTGGCCGGTATTTATCTCTGCACGGCCATTCTGACCGAATTGCTCTCCAACAACGCCACTATTGTGCTGATGGCCCCCATCGCCCTGGGGATGGCAACCGAATTGGGGATCGACCCACGGCCTTTGTTGATAGCCACTACGATTGCCGCCTCGGCAAGTTTCTCAACACCCATCGGCTACCAGACAAACACCTATGTCTATGGCGTAGGCGGTTATAAGTTCAGGGATTTCGCCAAAATCGGGATTCCCCTCAATTTACTCTATTTTACCCTCAGCGTAATCCTGATTCCCCTCTTCTGGCCTCTCTAACGAGCTTGGTTCTGCTGAAAGTCAGTTGTTTTCGATTACTATTTTAACTTCTGGCGCTTTCCCGTAAGGGGCCGGATTGGGATGAATCATTTTGGGAAAACGATCCTGGATGATCGTCCAGCAGGGAGTTGGAGTTGCATAGTCATCGACGTGCGTCTCAACATCGCACATCGAAATCTGGTTGGTTTTGATTCCGTAAAGACCACCCTGCATGAGACAGGCGCACCCATGACGCTCGTCGGGAAGCCCAAAGATTCCGTGAAAAAATTCATGGCAAAAAATTCGCACGTAACACCTGCCACCGCTTTTGACTACCCAATCAGAACGGCCCGCATTATAACATATCGCCCCGCCCCCATCGAGAAGGGTCAATTTTAATTTGTCTTTTTCGATGACGAACCGGCCACGGCTGGTTTTATCGGCAATGGTGATCTCCTTGAGGTAAACCTGGCCCTCGGTCAGGTCCCAAATAAACCAGTTCAAACGCCGAATGCGCCATGAAAATTCCTCGAAAAAGGCGGCCTCGGCATCATCCTCAATGGCAATGGTAAATGAATAAGCCCTCCCTTCCCGATCAACTTTTCCGATCCATTCCCGATTGACTGCACCCGGACGGCTCCAGCGACCATTTTTCTCAACAAATCCCATGGCCTGGCGCGAAGCGGCATGGTCGGGATCGATCTGGATGGCTAAAATCCACTGCTCCCAAGCCTCGTCTTCAAGACCGTGTTTCCAGGCCCATTGTCCAAGGCGGAAATGCTCCACGGGGTCGCTAGATTCGTGTAAACGCCGGTTGGCCTGATTATAGTTCTGGTAATTGCCAAACCATTCCCGCGGATCCATCGGGTGAAGCGCCGATTTTCCCAACCCAGCCACCTGGGCATAAGACAATGGGGCAAAAAGAAGTAAAATCAGCAGGCAAAGCAGAGGCATTGATCGATAATCAGAAGATGGGGACATCAATTGAGAGTCTCTCTTTTTCTAATTATTCCCGTTGGGGTACGTTGCAAAAGAAGACTTCCGGCACTTTTTGGCTTTCTCATACTGATTATGCTGCTAAAAAATTTACCCTAAATCCAGCACGCCTGATAAGAAATTGGCAGCACTTTCATCGGGGATTTTTCTTGTTTCGGGATGGTTAAATCTTCAGCGTTGGTGGCCCATGCTTGACGAGGTGAATATTTTTCCATCCAAGGCCGAATTTCTGCAACTTGCCGATGAAGGCAATCTGGTGCCGGTCTACACCGATTTGATGGCGGACTTTGAAACCCCGGTCTCCGTATATTCGAAACTGAACCGGAACGGGCCAGCCTATCTTCTGGAATCCATCGAGGGGGGCGCCACTCTCAATCGCTACTCGTTCATCGGCTGCCAGCCGAGAAAGACCTTCAGCGTTTTCTGGGACAAGACCTATGTGACCGAGCGCGGCGGAGAAACCCAAACCGTTCCCACTCCGGCCGACCCGTTGGATATCATCGAGGAGGAAATGTCTCGCTACCGACCGGTGCATCTGCCCGATATGCCACGGTTTATAGGGGGAGCGGTCGGTTTTTTGAGTTATGAGTACATCCACGCGGTGGAGCCTTCGGTTCCTTTGGCAAAAAAAGACCCGCTACAAATGCCGGTGCTGCATTTTATCATCACGGACACCATCGTTATTTTCGACCGGGCACGGCAGACCTTGCGGCTTTTGCGCAATGCCCATATCGAGGAGGATCGGGAGAAATCCTACGCAGAGGCGGTGGAAGGCATCGAAACCCTTTACCAATGCCTGCAAGAAGAGCGCTCCCTGACCCCAATGCCGCTCCATAGCGCACAGTCGCTCTCGCTGCCGCCGGGCAATATGAGCCGGGAACATCTTGAAAGCATGGTGATGCGGACAAAGGAATATATCCGGGCCGGGGATGCGTTTCAGGTGGTTGGCTCGCAGCGATTCGAGCGGGAGTTCAAGCAGCCACCGCTCGATCTTTACCGGGCCCTCCGAACGGTCAATCCATCGCCCTATATGTTTCTCTATGAAACGGCGGATTTCTCTTTGGTGGGGGCTTCCCCGGAGGTGCATGTGCGATTAACGGACGGGCTGGCCGAGACCCGACCCATCGCGGGTACCCGGCCGCGGGGCCATACGGTGGAAGAAGACCTGGTCCACGAGCGCGACCTGTTGGCCGACGAAAAGGAGTGTGCCGAACACCTCATGCTGGTGGACCTTTCGCGCAACGATCTCGGGCGGGTATGCCAATACGGCACCGTGGTCGTGCCGGAGTTCATGGTTATCGAACGTTACAGCCACGTCATGCACATCGTCTCCCAAGTAGAGGGAAGACTGCAAAAGGATAAAAACGCTTATGATTTGATGCGGGCTACATTTCCGGCCGGAACGGTCAGCGGCGCCCCCAAAATCCGCGCCATGCAGATAATTGAAGAACTGGAGGGGGAGCAAAGAGGCCCCTACGCCGGCGCCATGGTCTATTTTAGTTACGATGGCAACCTGGACTCCTGCATCGCCATTCGCACAGCCTTGATCAAGAAAAACCGCCTTTTCATCCAGTCGGGAGGTGGATGGGTGGCGGACTCGCAGCCCGCAACGGAATATGAGGAGACTATCAATAAAGCCAAGGGAATGCTCAAGGCGGTGAGCCTGGCGGAAAATATTCGACCGGCAAAAGCTTATTGCTGACGCCGCTCTCCGATTGAACGAGTTAATACTTTGCCAAAAGGAATTTTATACCTTTTAAACAAAGCTCAAAACTGTGGTTGGAATACAATTCGATTGGAAAATCGATACGATTTAATTTCGTTTTAATGAGCGCGGCAAAAAATCCCAAAAAATCTGGTAATAGCCATCCTGCAGGCATAACCGGTGATGAAATTGAGGTATCCAGGCAATCATCGTCTGAGGCGAAGAAAAAAAATAATGCGCCTGAACTCCGTTCCACAGAACATAGCGCCATCAAGCTCTATTTGAGCGAAATCGGTCGCACCTCGCTCTTAAAACCTTCGGAAGAAGCGGAGCTGGCCCGCCGAATCAAGAATGGCGATGAAGAGGCGCGTATTCAGATGATCCAAGCCAATCTGCGGTTGGTGGTCAAAATCGCCCACGATTATTCCAATTTTGGCCTGCCACTCCTCGATCTCATAAGCGAGGGCAATATCGGGCTGATAAAAGCGGTGGAAAGATTCGATCCGGACAAAGGTGGTAAATTGAGCACCTATGCGGCCTGGTGGATCAAGCAGAGCATTAAAAGGGCATTGGCCAATCAAAGCAAAACCATCAGGCTGCCAGTCCATCTGGTCGATAAAATCGCCAAAATGCGAAAAGTCTCCCTTCTGCTCTCGGAAGAACTGGGCCGGGAACCGACCAATGATGATCTAGCCCTCGAAATGGGCATGCCGGTCAGCAAGATCGCTCATTTAAAAAGTGTCAGTGTGCGCCCGACCTCTCTCGATGCCCCGGTCGGCGATGGTGACAATACCGAGTTTGGAGACTTGGTGGGCGATGAGAACGCCCCCAATCCTTTCGATTATCTGCGCAGCAAGACCCTCATCGGTGATATCAAGGCTATGGTCGGGCAATTGACACCGCGGGAGGGGGAAATCATTCGCCTGCGCTTCGGTCTCGATGGAGACCAACCCAGAACTCTGGAAGAGGTCGGCTACATTTTCAATATCACCCGGGAGAGGGTCCGCCAACTGCAAAACATGGCTTTGTCCAGAATGCGCAAAATTCTCGCGAAAAAGGAGCGTCAGAGATCCGCCGATGAAATCCGCGAGGAACAGCTTCAACAAGAGCGCATGAAAGTGCTCAATGAATTCTACCGGTCCAAAATGGATAATTGAACCAAATGTTTAGTGGCACACATAAGCGCAGGTATCATAGGGAAATAGTCATTGAGGCGCTCATTAACAAGTTAGGCTTCAGTGACAATCGGCATTTATGGACGACTATCGAGAACCAGGAAAGATCATTCTGATCAACGGCCCGTCGAGCACCGGAAAGTCGACGCTCTCACTCGCGCTACAAGAGAGCTTGCCATTGCCATTCTGGCACTTTTCGTTCGACCACCTCCGGGATTCCAAAGCCTTGCCGATGGCGCGTTTTAAACGTGGCGAATTCAAATGGCCTACTATGCGCCCCGCTGTTTTCGATGGGTTTCATCGGTGCCTGCCGGTGTTGGCCGAGGCAGGCAACAGTCTCATCGTGGACCACATCATCGAGAGTGAGAGGTGGATGTCGGATCTCGTGAAGCTTCTATCGGCTTTTGACGTTTTCTTTGTCGGCGTGCATTGTACGCTTCCCGAGCTGGAGAGAAGAGAACGCGAAAGGGGAAATCGGCGTATTGGAGAGGCCCGGACGGACTATCAAGTAGTTCACGATTTAGCTGAGTACGATCTGGAAATTGATTCGACACAACCGAACCAGGATAATGTAGATAGGTTGATTGATGCCTGGAAATCGCGTCGCCGCCCCACAGCATTCGAACGCATCGCTAAGCGCTTTCAGTGCACCTGATCAGCGGATATCGGGTCCTATATTATGGACGAGTTTGACTACCGACACCTGAACGGATACCACGGGTTAACCGAACTCCCCGAAACCGCAGCGGCGTCAATTAAAGATAGGCAAAATGGCTTGCTTCGATTACTTGGTGGCTTTGTCCAGAATGCGCAAAATTCTGGCGATAAAAGAGCGCCAGAGATCCGCCGATGAAGTCCGCGAGGAACAGCTTCAGCAAGAGCGCATGAAAGTGCTCAATGAATTCTACCGGTCCAAAATGGATAACTGAAACAAATGTTACATAAAACCACGGGCGACACAGGTAAATAGATAGCCGGATGGCATACTATGCCAGCGCAAATAAGGGGCTCTACCGATGCGCACCGCGGGATTTCAGGTATTGGACGAGTTTTCCCGGAAGGTCGGTCTGAATCACATCCGGACGGTTGGCAACTACAGGGCCAAAGCCGGCTTCGGGGCCTTCAACTCGTGTCGTATCATCCGCCGCGCCCAACGCATTCGTCCACCCGGCGATACGGCTGGTATCTAATAACGTCGCGATTTCGGCGGAATTGTAGGTTTCCAGAATGTGCAGCATTTTGAGATCACCGGGCTTCAACAGGCCCACTATCCCGCTTTCCTCGAATGCAATCGGCATAACAAGCGCATCCGGCGCTATTTCGCGAACCCGATTGAGGATCGCCGGATCAGAATGGAAAAACATGACTTGATCGATCATGTTGGCTGTTAAAATGACTTCCAGGATGGGCTCAATGTCGGTCGCCTTGAGGTCGTTATCGACCATGATCTGACCCCTTGCCACGTCTAGCGCCTCTTTTAGGGTGGGTATGCGCTCATCGGTCAGCGCACCCGAGGCATCTTTCAAACGAAGTAATTTCAATTCCGCCAGCGTTAAATCCCTAACGGCACCCGTTCCATTGGTAGTTCGATCCACTGTGCCGTCATGCATCAGGATGGGCACGCGGTCTTTAGACAGGCGCACATCAAGCTCCACGATATCGACTCGGACTGCAATCGCTGACTTTATCGAGGAAAGTGAATTTTCAGGCCGCAGCACATGATGGCCTCTGTGAGCCGCCACCAGAATGCCGCTCGTATGCTCGATAAGCAGATCGTTCTTGATTGCGGAGATGCGCGCACTTGAACCCGGTTCCGCGAGGGTGACTCCCACCATGACCGTAGAAGCTGCCAGTAAAAGGGGAACCCGACAGCTAAGGTTTTGCAGGAGCATTATTTTTCGATTCCTGGTTATTAGAACCTATCTAAAAATCGCAGATGAATGATGTATGTAGCGCCACCGTGGCTGATGCCAGGGTGCTTATTAGTCGAGCAAAAAGCCTGCTTGGCTTTACTTGGTGGCTTCGTCGAGGATATCGCCCAAGCTGGTCAATTCATCACGTTCCACCTGTTCGAAGGCCGCCGTTTCGACCGCCAATTGCTCGGGATCGTAATGGGCCGCCTTGATGCTCAGGCCGATGCGTCTTTCATCACGGTCGATCTTGATGACACGGGCGGTGACATCCTGGCCAACCTCCAGCACGTCCTTGATTTTTTCGACCCGATCCTCGCTGATCTGGCTGATGTGGACCAGGCCGTCGATACCATGCTCAAGCTCGATAAAGGCGCCGTAACTGGTCAACTTGCCAACCTTGCCGGCGACCACGTTGCCAATTTTATAATGGCTGTCTATCTCGCTCCAGGGATCTGTCAGGAGTTGTTTCATGCCCAGAGAAATTCTCTGTTTGTCCGATACCACTTCGAGAACGATGGTGTCGATTTCATCCCCCTTGTTCAATACTTCGCTGGGGTGATTGATTTTTCGCGTCCAGGACATATCGGACACATGGATCATGCCATCGATGCCAGCCTCGAGTTCGACAAAAGCGCCGTAACTGGTCAGATTGCGGACTTTTCCGCGCACGCGGGCACCGGCCGGATAGTTGTGTTTGACCATATCCCAGGGATTGGGATCCAGCTGGCGAACGCTGAGAGAAATTTTCTGCTCGTCCTTCTGGATACCCAGCACGACGGCATCGATCTCTTCCCCCACATTCAGCATGTCGCCGGGTTTGTTGACCCGTTTGGTCCAGGAAAGTTCGGTAACGTGAACCAGTCCTTCCACCCCTTCCTCGAGTTCGATAAAGGCGCCGTAGGGAACCAGGTTGACCACTTTGCCCCGTACTTGTGCGGCGACCGGATAGCGCTTGTCGATGCCTTCCCATGGGTTCGGAGTGGTTTGCTTGAGACCGAGGGAGACCCGCTCCCGGTCCCGGTCCACTTCAATAATCATAATGCTGATTTCCTCACCCACTTTGACCATTTCGCTAGGATGTGCAATACGCCCCCAGCTCATGTCGGTGATGTGAAGCAGGCCGTCCAAACCATCCAAGTCGATGAATGCTCCGTAATCGGTGATGTTTTTCACCACCCCGCGGCGGACATCGCCCGGCTTGACCTCGTCCAGCAATTTCCGGCGCTTGTTTATGCGCTGCTCCTCGATCAATTCACGGCGCGATACGACGATGTTCCGCCGGTCCTGATTGATTTTGAGGACTTTAAAATCATAAGTCTGACCCACATACTGGTCGAGATTTTTGGGGGGCTGGATGTCGATCTGGGAGGCGGGCAGAAATGAATCCACCCCGATATTGACGATGAGACCGCCCTTGACTTTGGCTTTTACGCGACCGGAAACAATGCTTCCCTCCTCGCATTTGCTCAGGATTTTCTCCCAGTTTTTCTTCTGTTCGGCCTTGTCGTAGGAAAGTATCGGGTTCCCCTCGCGGTCTTCCAGCTTCTCCAGGTAAATTTCGATTTCCGAGCCGATTTGCAATTCTCCGACATCAATAAATTCGGAAGCGGTTACCGCTCCCTCAGCTTTGGCGCCGATATCTATGATGACTTCGTTATCGCGTATTTCAGTGATGGTGCCCATCACGACAGCACCTTCGATCAATTTGTCGAAGCTGCTCTCGGCGAGCAGTTCTTCCATAATAGAGGAACTCATAAGTTGGTTAAGTGTTTCAGTAAAAAATCCGAAAAACAGCGAAAACTCACGCCGCCCCCGGATATTCAAGGTTGATGGTTAATATTTAGGTGAAGTTGATAACCAGACAGGAAAAATGCCGTTCGCATAGTCTCCCATGTCCAGTGAGAACAGAACAAACCCCTCCAGTAAAAGGGGGAAGCGACTGAAAATGAACCGCCCGCCATCCGCGCGCAAGTTAAAAAATGCGTCTTTTTCAGCAATAAATTCAGGGGAAAGACGAAATTCCGGCGAAAGGAGGCAATAAGCGCGTGGGCTCAGCTTCGCTATCGCTACTAATTTACCGGATGGCGGATAGCAGCCAGTGGTTTACTCTGCCACGGATACGGATGGAGTCAGAAAAACCTGGGTCCGTGGGATCATTTTTTAAAATGTTTTTGACACTTTGCGCAATAGATTTTATATGCACTACTATTGTTAAAACCCAATCTGTCGCCTTCATATAAAAAGGAGGCAGAATATTCAATATATAAAATAAAAATATAATCCGGGGAAAAATTATTCACTATGAACGCTAAAAATCTGCTATTATACATATTGTCACTAACCCTGTTTTTCGCGACTCCACAACTCAATGCCACCTTTGGCAATTGGGGCGGCTGGGGTAGCTATGGCGGCGGCCACGACAATGATCATGACGACAACAATGATCATGACAACAATGATCATGACGACGATGATGATGACGACAACGGAAACAACGGAGGCGGCGATCATAATAACGGAAATAAACTGATAATCTTTGGGGCCGAGCCGGATGTTTCCGATGGCTCCATGGTAATCTCCGGACTGAATTTCAGCAAAAGAAACAATTTTCGTGGCAAAGTCAGACTTTATGTCCCCACCGTCGGTGTGGTTAATCTGACAGTTAACTCATTCAGCAAAACCCCTGCCGAGGACCCTGATACCCAGAAGCTGGATGTCTCCCTGCCCGGCGGCATAGAAAACCTGCCCGGCACCTATCTCCTCATCGTTGATAAGCAAAGGCAGGGTAACAATGGTAAATTTACCAACGACAACCGCGCTAAGCGGGACACTTTTAACGTAACCATCGGCAATACCGGGCCGATGGTTACGTTAAAAGTGTCC
>JAJFLT010000100.1 GCA_021772555.1 Opitutales bacterium
AATTTCTCCGACAGGGCTTGGGCTTTTTCGTAACAGGATGAATCCAGCCTTTCCGCGGGCTGACTAATTGACTGGGCGGAAGGCTCCCGATCCACCTTGCCGGGCGCTTTTTTTAAGGTATCGGGCAATTCCAGCCAATGGCTTTCGTTTTCACCGTCCGGTAAAACTTGCAGCTTTTCGGCCAGGGAATGGGCCGGTTTGGCAAAGAATGCGCTATCTTCCATGAAGACGAGCGAGCGGCGGGCGCGGGTGGTCGCCACATAGAGAAGTCGCTCCATTTCCCGGCTCCTGATTTCTTTTTCTTTCCGTTCCAATGAACCGAATTTGTGTTGGCTATCGAGCGCCAACCGCGTCTTGTCATCGGCGCCCGCCCGGCGTAGCGCTGGATAGGTGGCTCTGCCATAACCAACCTGACGATGAAAATAAGGCAAAATCACGGCGTCCCATTCCAAACCCTTGGACATATGACAGGAGAGCAATTGCACATGGCCCTTTTTAATGGAACCCGCGACGCTGCGACGCGAGTTTTCTCCGGTCAGAGAAATAGTCCTTTCTTCTAGAGACAATCTCTCGTTTTCCGCCCGCGAGGCGGCCGCCAGTAATTCCTCAAATAAGCCAGATAGCCCTTCTTCATCCTCATCCGGCAAAAGAGAGAGGCGCTCCCGTAAACAAATTGTCTCTACGAGGTGACATACGGCCTCCCGCAATGTCCGTCCGGTAATTTTCCGGCGGAGGATGGCAAGTTCAGCCAGCGTTTTGGAGACAATATCATCTCCCTCCAAAGGGTGCAGAATTTGTAAGGGTCGCTTTTGACAATAAACCGCCAGATCGTGATCGGAGATCCCGAATATCTCCCGTAAAACTCCATAAATTTCAAAAGAATTTTCCGGTTGCGAAACCGCCGTGAGCAGGGCTGTAAACCAAAGAAAGGCGGGTTTGTCCCCCCATACATCGCTACCCGAATGCAATTGCGTATGGATTCCGCAACGGTTGAGTTCGCCATTGAGAGCCCGCAGCCATTCATTACGGGGACAAAGGATGGCCACTTCGGAAAAATCATCGGCCTGGAGCATTTTCAGCGGCTGGCCTTGAAACCATTCGGCAAAGGCACCGGCCAAATGTTGTGCGCGGTTGGATTCCGTTTCGCTCGAATCCATTTCGACGGGCGTGGGCATCTCAATCCTAGAAACCTGGCCCGCGTCAGCTCCCACACGCGCCGATAAGGGAACAAATGAAGCTTGTAAGTGATCTTCTTCGCTACCCGTTAAAATACTGGGGAAGAAGCTGTTGACGGCTGCGACCACACTCTGGCTGCAACGAAATGTGACGGCGAAAACCAGTTCGTCGGCCGCTCCGCTTTCGACCAGGGTTTTGTGGATGCGATGGTAGGTCGGCAGGTCGGCCCGGCTACCGTAGATGGACTGCTGGGGATCGCCCACCATGCAGAATCGGCCCGGCTCAGGCGGCTCCAGACCGGTCTCCAGCCAGAGACCACGGGCGGCGGGCGGGCGGGTCACCTCGGTCAAAACCTCGAATTGCCGGGCATCTGTATCCTGGGCTTCGTCCAAAAGGATGCGGTAACCGGCATCGCGAATAATGGGGCCGGTCCGGTCATCACGCACAAGGACGCCTGCCAAATCGATCAAGTCGTCGTAGGTCAATCGCCCCGAGGTGACGCGAAATTTCCGGTATTGGGCGGCGATTTCCCGGATGAGGTTGAGCGAAGCCGTTTCCAGCCAATCGCGCAGGGGTTGAAAACTCGATTTCCAAAGATTCTGAAAATCCTTTCCTCCCTTGGAAAACTCGGGTTGCGGCAGGTAACCGGTTTCTGTTTGCCATTCAACCAGCCATTCGCGGGCGAGGGCCTTCCCCTCCAAAATTCCGGCCAAAGCCCGCTTGTTGGGTGGTTCGAAGTTGAGTAACGGCTCCAATTGCAAGCAGGGAAATTCAGTAAGGCCGCCGACCTCAAATCCACCGGGAGGTAGCCGAAAGTTCCTCGTCAAATCGAGGATCCGAGACAATGGAATGTGTCGCATGAGGTGACTTTGTACCTCACCCTGCAAAAAACCGGTAAATGAATCGATGCTCCCAAAAAATTCTCGCCAGAGTGCCTGATCGTCTTGCACGATTTCGAAATCGGAGGGCAAGCCGGCGGATAGCCCAAACCGCCGCAACAAATCGCCGCAAAAGCTGTGAATGGTGCCAAAGAAAGCGCTGCGCAGCAAACTCAACGCCTCGATTCCAACCCCTCTGGCCACTAATTCATTATGGGCGCGAAAACGCATCTCATCCGCGGCTTTATTGGTGTAGGTGACCACCGCAAAACTTGATAACGGGCTTCCTCCACCTATCGCGCCAGATTGAGCAATATGGACAATGCGGTCGACTATGGCGCGGGTTTTGCCGGTTCCGGCTGGAGCGATGACGGTAAAATTCCTTCCCGTATCCTGCGAGAATCGATCGCGCTCCGTCTGATCGATGGGTAAAATGCCGGAATTGGTATGATCCATCATCAGGAACTTTTGGTATATGGAAGCAGTGGATGGGTTATTTCCCATTTAACGCGCAGCGTCTCGATATCAAGGGGCAGGGTGGCCAGAGGGTATTCCGCCGATACCCCATATTTTGCCCGCACAGGTCCTGTCATCCCCAAGACTCCGGATTGCTGCAGGTGGGAAAGTCCGGCCCAAATCCGTCGCAATTCGGTTGCCTGCAACTCAGACCAGGACAAAGGATTCGTCAATGCATCCGACACCTTCAAGACGGACAGGCTGACATCTTCCGCACCCATGGAATGAAGAGCCAAGGCATATAGGGCAACCTGCAGGCCTTTTCCTTTTTGCAAATCTTTAATGTGCAAAGGACGATCCTTTCCCGTCTTGAAATCAATCACCCAAAGTGGAGTGTACCCGGCCCAGGCTCGTTCGGATTGAGGCGATTCAAGGGGTTTTTGAGACAACAACAGGTCTATCCGGCCGGAAACGGGTAGGGTGTTGCGCTCCGTCAGAGGCAGGTCCATTTCTGTTGCGGGGGGCAAATCCCATTCGCTACGGGCAAAGGCCCAGCCTTCCAGTGCATCCAGAGAATCAGCCAAACCGGAAGCGATGCGCAAAGCCTGGGACCAACCCGATATCCACCAGTCAGGCAGGGTCCTGCCTGACTTTTTATAAGCTTCACGGACAGCCTTCTGCAATCGCCTGGCCTTTTCATCCACCTGTCGGGCCCAACCTCCCTCTAACGGAAAAGACGTGAACATGCTATCGTCATCCGCTGCGTCTTGATCGAGCCCGAGCCATTCATGCACCCAGATTCCGATCGTCATGGGCCAGTTAACCGGTTCGCTGAAATCCGCGTCTTTGCGAATTCCGGTAACTGTATTCATCCACACCGAGGCGGGCCGCGCCAAAACCGTTTCCCAATTTTTGCAGGACAACGCCACCCCGCCGGGCGGAGGTTCGCGGTAGGCGAATTCAAATTCCCCAAACGGCTTTTTCTTATTCCGCCGGGCCGTGTGAGCGCGCAGGAAACGGTCGCGGTCTTTGGTATCGATTGAGGCTCTCCCGGTTTGTGGAAACGGGGGGATCCATTGCCGGGTTGCCGCGGCCAGCTCCGCCATAGTTTTATCATCCAAATGCCCTCCTGTATCCGCTCGGTAGAGTTTTAAAAAAAGCTCGCTGGGGGCGGCGGCGCGGCTGAAATCATCCTCCGCCTTGAGGGAAGCAGTCGCTGCCAAACGGCATCCGGTCGATTCCAGCAAGCCCGCGAAAGCGTCCCGCGAGAGCTGACGCAAATCGCCCGCACCAAGCAAAAGGCTACGATCCTTTTTAACCGCTAAATGCCCCTCCCCCTGAGAACCCTGAGCCAGACTGTTCCGGTTCAGAGCCTGCAAAAGCTCATCCGGTAAAAAAGGGGAAAGGGGAGGCTCGGGAGGCCAAAGCCCGTGGTTCAGCCCGCCCAGTATGAGATGGGAGAAATCCTGCCCCTCAGCCTGCTCGTAGGTTAACAGGTGCAACGGTGAAAGGGATTGCCGCCCGCAGGAGTAGCGGGTTCGCCCCGGGGTCCTCAGGATGTCGCCCAACCAACGCAGGAAAACGGACCGTTTGACCGGCAGGACGAGTGCTTTTTTCAGTGGTTCGGCGCGACTGGCCAGAATTTCCAGTTCGGATTTCCAGCCTAATCTGTCGAGCGGCCCCAGAGATGCCTGTAAAAATCCGGCAAAGGAATCCAGGGGCGGGAGCGCGGGCCATTGATTCAATACCGAAAAACCATTTCCCTCCGGCCGGTGTTTACCCAACCACGAACGAATAACACCCAGATGACCCGTCAGCAAAACCCTGGTCGCCTCTTTTAAATCTCTTTCAGAAGATCGAAAAAGTTTTGCCGAACCCAGGTCGAGATTTCGCCTTGAACGCAGGAACATGTGAAACGAGGGCAAACTCTGGTCCCTTTGAAAATCCAGCCAACGATTCAGCAAACCTTGCCGCGTTGATTGCACGGGGTAGTGTCCGATATTGTCTAGGAAAGGGATTTTCAGCCGGGCCAACCGCGAGGCCACCTCTCTTCCCAAAATCGACCCCGAAGGCGTTAAAATGCCCAGGCGCGCACACTTTGGATCTTCTAAATAAGTGCAGGCGCAAGCCGTTATTACCTCTGCCTCCTGACGAACATGGTCCGCCAAATAGAAATCCCCGGAGGCATTTTCGGGTGCTCCCGGCAAATCCAGGGAATAATTCAGGCATAACCCGGAAAAGGGGAAATCAACAACCGGTTCTGCCGCCGGAACCGTTTCCGCCTCCCCAAAAAATTCCTCCCACGCACCAGTCCAGATTCTTTCCGGTTGACTATCTCGGGCCAGAGGCAAGCAGACCAAGGTTTCGGAGGCATGGGCGCATCCCGCCCGAAGGAGGGCCAGCCACTCCCAGTGCCGGGCTGAAAACCCGACTATGAGCATGGAATCTATCAGTTTCCCAGTCGTTGCTCTTTCTCGACACAGACGCCAATCCGCCTCCTGGGAAGTTTGCAGACCGGTATGGGCAAGAAGTTTTTCATACCTGGAAGCCACTTCAGCCCATAATTCACCATCCAGTGACTTGCTCTCGTGTCCGGCTGCTTTAAGCATGTCCAATGTGCGCACGAATTCATCCGGTTGCTCCTCGAGTATCTCCGAAAAGACCTCTTCCTCCTCCCCATCAGCGGCTGCAACCGCCATAAAAAAGTGTAAGTCTTCACGTAATGCGAGGCGTTTGTCACCGCCTGACCGGGAAGTCTTGAGCAGGAATTCGCGGAGATTTCCCAGGCTCCAGAAATGAATCGAAAAAAGGGGCAAGCCCGCATTTAAAACCTTCTGTTTGAGGAACGCGCCGTAGGCCTGGTTGGGAACGATCACTACGGTGGGACGCCCCGAGGACATGGATTCGGTTGATACTTTTATCCGAAACCACGGCTCCAGAAGTTGTTGCCAGCAATCCTCGAATCCCGCTGCCTGGCAAAGGCGAATACTGGAGGACATTTTAATTTATTAAACCTACCCGGCCTCAGTCCTCGCCTTCATCAATCCAGTGAATGGCGACGGATCTTTCGATATCGGGGTGAATGCTGTAATTAACCGGACAGGTTTCCGCCGCGTGAAGCAACGCCGCTTTGACTTCATCGGTATGATTGCCGGAAATCCAGAATTCAACCGGCAGCCCCACGATGCGCCGGGGTGTATCGGAAGACATGATTTTTGTTACTTTAAAGCGCGCTCCGGCCATATCCACGCCCAGTTGCCGGGCTCGAATGCCCATTATAGTGGTCATGCAGGTTCCCAGCGCAGTGGCGCAAAGATCCGTGGGGGAAAAAGATTCACCTTTGCCTTGATTGTCCACCGGCGCATCTGTGCTCAGTTGGGCGCCGGAAGGCTCGTGTCGGGCGGAACAACGCAAATCACCCTCATAAACCGCAGTCATCGTAACCATGCCAAGAGTCAAACTCAAGTCACCGAGGCCTGCAACTCAAAATGAATTCTGAACATAAGAAGCAACCTGCTTGCATATTGCAGGCACGGTATTATATTGCCTCAGAGAGGGAAACCATACTAAAGGAACAGACTTAGAAGAAATCGATTTAATGGAGATAAAATTGATGATTAAAAATAGCCACACTTTCTTTATTTCGTTGATATTCACAGGATTACCGACCATTCTGGAGGCCCATTCAGGCCATGGGATGGATGGCACTGCTCACAGTATAACACATTATCTAACAGAGCCTTTTCACATTGCAGTGGGTGCCAGCCTGGCCGCATTGGTTGCCGCGGGTTTTTATATTTCCAGGAAAATCAGGCAGGGGCAACAGGGTCGGGTCTTGAAAATTGAGACTCGTCACTCTTCGGATTTTGAGGCTTATTCGTAAAGAATTATTCCTTTTCCGCATTGTTCCTATTGCGAAGAATCCGATTGGTGACAAGGCGCTAATCCCGATGTGCGGAATAGAGTAATTCCAGCGTGTGCCGCAAAATTTGGACGAGGTTTCGAATTTCCTCTTCCAAAATTGTTCCGGTCAAGGCGATGGCATAGAGTTTGTCTTCCTGGGCAACGGCCAGGGAACATCGCTCTTCCGATTCTGCTGAGGAATCGCTCAAAAAAGCGTAGCCTTGGCTTTTGATGGCCCGCAACTCCTTCACCAAAGCGGGCAAGCCGCAGGGGAACCCGGGAACCGGGCCGCCAATAAAAATGGCCTCCACTTTCTCCTGCGAATAATTGGAGAGCAAAACCAGGCCTATGGCGGAGCGAGTGGCCGCCCGTAAATCCATACGACCCATGGCCCAAGAGGTGGGTCTATCCGGTTCGCTGCCATAAAAACATGAAACAGCCCCTTCCCAGCACATTCCGAGTTCAACTTTACAAGAGGGTACTTGCCGCTGCAAATCCTGAAGGGGTTCCGGCATTGTGCGCCATATGGGCGCATTGCAGAGGCTTTGCGAGGCCAGGACTGGTAATGCAGGACCGGCCTGAAATTTGCGGTCTCCTCCCTGATGAACCAACCCCAAATGGGCAAGAGTTTTGAGAAGGCGATGCGTCCTTGTCGGTTCGATCTTGAGCAAGCGGGAAACTTCAATCGAGCGAAGGGGGTTTCCTGACAGGGAGAGAGCCTTTAAACAACGAACGCCCTCAATCAGACTTTGGTTGGGTTGTGCGGGAAGCATTTAATTGCTTTTATAGCTGAATATATTGCTATAAATGCAATTATTGAATGAGAGTCAAGAATTTGACAAAATTTTTACAAAATCGTTAATAATTCTTAACAAAAATCTTATAAAAATGACTTTGGGCTTTATAAAAAGCACAAGCCTCTAGCTACCAACGCTGAATAAACTTGTTTCAGGTTGATTCAATCAGCAATATCGACCAATCTTCTATACGCTTAACAAATTAAGATGATTCCAAAGAGATTGAAGCGTGAGAATTTTCCTAATATCTCTGCCCATATTACAACGGTTGTAAATGAATGACAGCAGATTCAGGTTCCACCGGCACCGGAGGGCGAACATTTGGAGGAGACTGGTAGCCGGCTCCTTGTTTTTCAGTCTGATTGGAACCAGTCCATTTTCTAATGCGGAGGAAAATGAAACGGAGAATGCGAAACGCTCCGATCGCCTGGTACAGCGCGGCCGGGACCTGCGGAAAATCGGCGACCTGCAGGGCTCGCGGCACGACCTCAATGAAGCCATTCGCCTGAACCCTTACAATGTAGACGCCTACGTGCAAAGGGGTATCACAAGAGCCCAGGCAAAAGATTTCGATGGTTCCTATTTCGATTTCGAAAAAGCAGAGGAGATCGATCCGGGCAATATTACGGCTCTCTTCGGACGTGGCCTCATGCACGAGATGAAAAATGACATCAATGGCGCGATGCAGGATTTTGAGGCCGTGCTCCGCTTGAAACCCGATCATAACATGGCCACTTACAAACGTGGGATCCTCAAATTCGGGCTCGGGCAATACGAGGAAGCGATCGAGGATTTTACCAAGGTTATTGATCGAAAGCCGCGCTCCGCCGTCACTCTTTCGGCCCGTGGTTTAACGAAAATGCATACCGGAGACCTGGCCGGCGCGATAGACGATTTAGACAGTGCATTGTATGTCAACCCCCGGCTCTACCGCACCTTGTTTGCGAGAGGAAAAGTGTACCTGCTGCAGGGTAAAAGGAAAGCCGCCTTGTTTGATTTTGAGAAGGCTCTGCAAATCAACCGGCAATACCCGGACGCCTATCTACTCCGAGGCCTGGTTCATTTGACCATGGATCGGTATGAGGAGGCTCTGGCCGACCTTGAGAAAACATTGAGCCTCTACAAAAACCCCGAAATGGAGGACCCTCCGCAATTACTATTGTGGTTTACTCGCATGTACCTGGAGAGGGAGGACGAGGCCAACCAACGATTGGCCCGCCATTTAAAAAAAAGGTTGGCCCATGAAGAGGAGGGGGGCGCCGAAATCCCCGATTGGTATGCGGCCCAAGTTCGTTTTCAATTGGGAGAAGTTAAAGAAAACTCAAGGGCTGCCCCATCCGGTGATGATGGCGAAAAGCCCGGGAAGCAAAATCGCCTTCGATGCAAATATTACTATTATACCGCCCTGCATAAATTGCTCCACAAAGATGCTGAAACAGCCATTCCCCTCATGCGAAAGTGCCTGCAAACCGATCAATATGATGCCATCGAATACATTGCCGCAGGCCTCCAATTGAGAAAACTGAGAGTAAAACTTGAATAAATCGCGCAATTGCTCAAGCCTTCCTAATCACTGGCATCAACCGGATAGTGATTGATTATGTAAATAAAAGGAGGGATTGGAAATATGAACCAATTGAAGGAAAAATACATTACGGCCAAGGAACGCTGGGCTGAAAAAAAGAAAAACGCCGGTTTCGCCCCACTCGATAAACCGTCCGATGGCAGACTACCGCCGGGACAGCACCTGACCAAAGGCTTCCCCATTCTCGATTTAGGTATCCAACCGGATATTCCGCACGACCAGTGGAACCTTAAAATTCACGGATTGGTGGGCAACCCGATGGACTTGAATTGGGAGGCATTCAATGCCCTGCCGCAGGTGGAAGACATCAGCGATTTTCATTGTGTGACCACCTGGAGCAAATACGACTGCCGTTGGAGCGGGGTTCCTTTTACGGAAATCTACGAACGGGCCGCGACGACCGCGGAGGCCAAATATGTTTACTTCACCTCCTACGACGACTACTCCACCAACCTGCCACTGGATCAATTACTGGACGATGATGTCCTCATTGCCACTCATTTTGACGGCAAACCAATCACCCGCGAGCACGGGGGCCCGGCCCGCATTATCGTCCCCAAACTCTACGCCTGGAAAGGCGCCAAATTCGTCCGGGAAATAGAATTTTTGGCCGAGGATCGCTTGGGCTTCTGGGAAATTCGCGGCTATTCCAACACCGCCGATCCCTTCACCGAGGCCCGTTTCGCCTGAAGCCGAAACGGGCCGCGATTCAGTGCGGCAGGGTTGGGCCGGCGTCTCCCGGCAACTCTCCGCCGGGAACCAGTTTTTGGGCCAGTTCGCCTTCCAGGTGAACCGTCCTGGTGGGAAAGGCGATGCTAGAACCGCGGGCCGCGACGGCGTCCATGATTTTTAGGTTTACCCGCTGCCGCACATCCATGTGCTCGAGCCAGGCCGTGGTGGTGGTAAAATAATAGACCAGGATGTTGAGAGAGCTTTCTCCGAAATCGGTAAAATTGACCAGAATGAACTCCTGGTTGACGCCCTCGTCCTCTCGCAGGAGCTGTCGGATATCCTCGACCAGGACTTCCATCGTCTCGGTCGGGGTACCGTATTCCACTCCCACGATCTGCTTGACTCGCCTCTTGGGCATTTGCGACCAATTGTTGATCATCTCGTTGGCGAGAACATTGTTGGGAATTGAGAGCACGGTTTTCGGCCAGGTGCGGATCTTGGTTGAGCGCAACCCGATTTCCTCAACATCACCATCCACCCGGTCTCCCACCATAATCCAGTCCCCCACCTTAAACGGCCGATCCAGGGCGAGGGCAAAGGAACCGTAAAGATTGGCGATGGTGTCTTTGGCGGCAAAGGCAAAGGCGGCGCCACCCAGTCCAAGGGTGGCCAGAATGCCACCCACCGAGTATCCGAGATTGTCGATTACCATAATGATTCCGACAATGATGACGAATACCCGGGTAGCTTTTTTCATGAGCGGAACAAACGCCCCCACCGTACTCCCTTTTAAATCGCTGATTTGGACCGTCAAATCAGCCAGAACATCGAGAAAGCGCAGAATACCCCAAAAAACCAACAGGGTGCTGGTGCCCCGGAAAAGTAGGGTGAAAAAGTGAAACAACTCGTCCTCAAGGGGTAAGACGGCAATGGCCAGATAAATGCCGAAAAATAGGAAGAAAAGGGAAACCGGTTTTTCCAGCGCCTCCAGCAAACGATCGTCGTAATCAGTCTTGGTGCGGGTCGCCAATTTCTTTAAGCGGGCAAATATCATCCGGGTCAGCACATTGCGAAAAATAAAGGTCAGTAGGATGATGCCGAAACTCCAGAGCAAATGCCCATAGGTGTATTTCCCGATAAAAGAACTCTCGAATATATCCGTTATCAGGCTCGGCCAAACACCTTCCAGCATTCCGATTCCCAACCCGGTGCTCGCCTCCGCGTCCAATGGTGCGGCCATCAGAAAACTGAAAAATACCATATGGAAAAAAGATCGTGCCAATGTCATAATAGATTAATCGATTTGGAAATCAGGTTCTTATCAAACTCTATTCTTTCATAGGGCAGTAGCCGCTTTAGTAAAAGCAAAAAGCTCTCTTCCAGATCCATGTCCGATTACAGTTGGTATTTTTCGCCGAGGTAGCTGTCCAAGGCCTGTAGTTCGTCGACGGTCAGGGCGCGCTGGTAGCAGATGATCTCGGCGAGTTGGCAGGTCAGCCAGTCGCCGAGGGTGGTGCTGGCGATTCCCGTGATTGGGCTCGGGATGTCTTCGAAGGCATTTGCAGTGTCGGACGGGAGGGCGTAGGGCAGAACTTTGCCGTCAATGACGATGCGCGCGACCTTTGCCTCGTAGTCGACCGTCACCATCAAACGGTGCCAGGTGCCGCCGGTCAGGGCATGCCTATCATTTTCGATAAAAGACGAGTTATCAATGCCGTCCTCCTGGGCTGTCACAGCACGGGAGTAAAGCTGCACTTCGCCGGTGCCTTCGATGATTTGGACGGAAACCCGGGTGTTGTAGTTACTCACATGAGTGAGGAAGAGGTAACGATTCGTGGTCCAGGGAGCATCGGGTGCAGGGGGCGGGCCGTAGACGAGAGTGGGGTTGACGAGAAAAACGGCGGTAAATCCGCTCGTTTGCTGGCCCAAGGCGTGGCCGGCCCTGTTCAGGATCAGGCTCTGCCGATTGTTGGCATCAAAAGACACCACAGGCTGACCGGCCAGAGCGCCAGGTTTGTAGGTAGGCGGATTGTGGATTCCCGTGTTCATGCCGACCTGTGGTACACGCCTTTCAAAAACGGCGTCGTAATCATTGCCAGAACGATCCGGCCAGAGTGTGATGACCTGGCCGTCTTTGTGTCCCGGGCTGAGATCGCCCGCGATCAGCCACAAGGCGAGGTCGTTGATCTGATGGGGTTGGACCGCGGCTGTGGCCAAGCCGGTAGTGACCGCCAATGGCAAGATGGCCACGGCCAAGACGAACGACCGAGGGCGGAAGTGTGTTTTCATGATAGAGAAGGGGAAGCGACGGACCGATTTCGTCCTACTTTTATCGCTGATATTGAACATGAATTAATTTTCCAACGTAAGAGCGTAAACGGTGGCATCGTTTTCCAAATAGATACGCAACCAATAGGTTCCGCCTGGTAGATCAGTGATTCGCTTGGTTTTCCACGCCACAGGATGCCGCAGATGGTTTCCTTGAATCACTTCGGATTCCTCACGAGTATAGCCTTCGAGCTTCCAACCGTTTGAATTCAATATTTCCATGCGGATGGCGCCAGACGTGGCATCCGCGTTTAGTGACAATGCGGCAACATTCTCGATCAGCATGGGCTGAAGAGTGATTTGGCCGATCTTCTCGATGGGACGGATTCCCGCGAATCGATCAAGTGGCATGGAAGCCATGCCAACGCCGGTGGGTTTGGAGAGGAAGTTCTTTTTTCCACCACTCCATCGGCCGGAGTAGGCACCAAAATAAAATCGCACCTCGTCTTCGAGAAAAACGGGCGTCGCGTTGCTCCAAACCAGGCTACCGAAGGAATCCTGATCAGGCACAGGTATGAAAGGACGGTCTCGAAAGGGTCGATCCCAATTGAGACCGTCACGGCTGATGGCAAGTTCTCCCGGCATTCGCCCGCTGAGCCGCGCATCCATTTTCTGGAGCAAACCAAAGTAAACACCCTGATAATAAAATACCGGTCCTCCGTGCAATTGGATTCCCTTGCTTCCGCCTCCCACGCCACTGGTTTCGAGTTCCAGGTCGTCCCCTTCCCATCCGTCAAATTCGTCCGGCGCCATCATCAACTGCGGCTGGGACCAGTGAAGGAAATCTCGGCTTTCGCTACGGACAATCGCCCGTTTCCATTGCTCGCCGGTGTGGCCGTCGATCCAGGTCTTGCCATAGATAACAAACATTTCGCGTACGGGGTCGAACATCACGTCGTTGACATCGCTGACCGTATGAACGACGCCTGGAAATGCCTTCAAGAGGGGGATCTCCGGATATTTTTCCCAGTGAATGCCGTCGGGGGAGAAGCCCACACCCAAACCGTATCCCTTGTCCTCCGGATCTTCCCAAAAAACCATTTTGTAACGTCGCGCCGAATCCGAATCTCGCGGGTCGTACAATACCGCGGCCCCGTAATGACCGAGGCCGGTCAAAACGATGTTAGTGGGTTTTCCATCAATGGGAAAGTGGTCCATCATGGGCTTGGTCCAAACGATTCCGTCATCCGAAGTCGCGTAGCACACGCAAGCTCCCAATTCCCCTCGATAGGCTTGGTACCAAAGTTGGTATCGCCCGGTGTGATCGCGGTGAACGCTGCAATAGGCTATTGTTTTCTCCCATGGAAGATCATCCGGGATAAGAGGATTGTCGGGGTGGTGGTCCAGGGGACGAAGGATACGCTTGGTACCCGGTCGGTACATCACCGAATGATCATCCACAAAAAGGATCGTTTTCGAATCAGAGGTAGTCCCCGTTTCCTGCCCTAGGACCGGGAGGCAAAGAACAATGAAAGTTGCGAACCATTTGAAGCACTTACGAGGACAGTATCCTAGCATAGGCAAAGGATATTTTCGCAAGAAAAACAGGTTGTCAATAAGTGATCTGGTCCACATCTGTCCTGCGCTTACCGATTGGCCAGAGACCAAGAGGGCATCTCAAGAGGTTGGATGCTTACTTGGTATATGATTTATTCTCTGTGTTCTCTGCTCTCGGTGGTTTAACCTAACCTTTTTGCAGGCAGAGTTGACGCATCTGCCGATACTCGAGTGGACTTTGACTTTGGCTTATTCTGTGACCAGTAGCCAGTATAGCTACTTAACATCGGCGTCTTCGCTGCCTTTCCGGCCCCGGCGGGAAGCCCGAGCGGCCTCTCTTTCCTCTGGGGACAATACGCCGTCGCCATCGGTATCAAACCGAGTCACCATTTCCGCGTGTCGAGTTTCCCTGAAAGCCTTGGCGGCAGACTTCTCCTCCTCGGACAGAACACCGTCGCCATCGGTATCAAAGCGTTTTACGCGCTCATGATGCCTGCGGGCAGGGCGGGGTCCTTTATCCCCCGGCTTTCTCAATTCCCTACCGCGCTCACGCGCCGCGGCTCTCTCTTCCTCGGATAGTTCTCCATCGCCATCCGTATCGAACTTTGCCAATCGCTCCGCCATGAACTGCTCCCGGCGTTTTTGAAAGAAGGCGTGCGCTTCTTCTTTTTCCACCTCGGAGAGGGTTCCGTCCCCGTCGGCGTCAAATTTTTCCAGCATACGGTTGTGGCCCATGCCGGGTCCCTTCCTTCCGAGCCCACCGTCCCCGAAACGTTCTTGCATGTGCGCCCGGGCGGCTTCCCTTTCCTCCTCGGAAATAATTCCGTCGCCATCCGCATCGAATTTTTCCCGGAATCGTTCAAAATTAGGCAGCTTGTCTTCCTCGGCCATGACCAGCGACCACAAGCCACTCCAAAGAGCCGTCGCGGCAACGATTAAAAACAGGTTCAAGAATTGATTTTGGTATTTCATAAATGGTTTATTCCTCTTCATTTAAGATTGGCGAGATGCGCCGGCAAAATTACGACCATTTAAACACACCTCATTTTTAAAAGTTGCAGAACACCGCTTAGTCGGAAAGGATAATCCCTAATTTTCCTCCTCAATCCGGTCAACCATCCGCAAGTGGAAGTTCGATAAATCAATTGCAAATCCATGTACCAGATAACCTTCAGCAAGCAAAGCATGGAAGAGCTGAACAAGCTGGAAATAATCGACCAGATGCAATTGGTGGAGAGGATCTCCAACCTCTCACCGAAGCAACTGGCCCGACCCCGCGAACCCCTGGGCAAGTTTCATCGGGAGGGAAAAACTTTTTATCGCCTGCGAGCTGGTGAGTTTCGCCTCTACTTCGAGGTCGAGGGGGATTTTATCAACAATCGCTACATGCTGCATAAAAACACCCTCACAGACTTTATTGTTCGAGCCAAGTTGCCCCTGTCGCAGGAACAGTTATTGGAGCAGCATCAGTCATTTTGGAAATACCTGGAAACATTGACCAAAAACCATTGATAGAAAATGTCCGCTCAGGAAAAACAAATTCCTAATCAAATCGATGCGGCCGAAGCCAGCCGCATTTATTTTCTCCCCAGTCTGATGACCGCGGGCAATCTCTTTTGTGGGTACCTGGCTGTCATACGTTGCATTCAGGCAAAATATGTATCGAGTAAAATCCTCGAAGACACACCCAATGCCGTGATGACCGCCCTGGAAGCCGAAGCCACTGGATTTTACAAACAGGCGGTATGGCTCATTCTTTTGGCGGTCATATTCGACACCCTTGATGGTCGACTGGCCCGGCTGGGGGGCAAGGAGTCATTATTCGGCAAGGAATTCGATTCCATCGCGGACATTGTTTCATTCGGTATGGCACCGGCCCTGATGGTTTTCTTCCTCATCCTGTCACCGACCGACGCCTTTCCCTATTTTCGCCAACTGGGATGGTTGATCGGGTTCATTTACCTGTTGTGCGCGGCCGTCCGGCTGGGACGGTTCAATGTTATCACCCATCCCTTGGTTCATGGCGTCAAACCGCGTGGATCAGAGGACTTTCAGGGTTTACCTGTGCCCGCCGCAGCAGGCATGATCGCCTCTTTCGTGCTCGTCCTCAATCGTTACGACCTCAGAGCGTGGTCTTTTTTTCTACCCATATTGCTCCTTCTGGTTGCCTTCCTCATGATCAGCAAGGTTCCCTTCCCCAGCTTTAAAAACATCGGGTGGGACACGCGAACGCGCGTCCGAAGTTTTATTTATCTGTTCGTCGGTCTGGGCCTGGTTTTTTTGTTTCATGACTTCGCCTTCGCCATCCTTTTTGTGGGTTACCTATTTTTTGGCCTTATCAGGCACTTTCGCAAAAACAAATCAGAAATTTTTAAAAACTGGTTCCGAACGGGTTCCAAACCCTCATGAACCGGTCTTGGTAACTATTAAACTTCCTGTGAATAATATCGGAACAAGAAGGTTTTTATTGGGACAGAGATAAAATAAACAATTCGACGAAAGGTGTTGTGACGAATAATTAACCCAATAAATCGTTCGACTGGAATGACTTAAATTGCTTGTTTAAACTACTCACAGCCTATAAGAATACTAGATATTTTATAACTTAAATATATGTAGATATATAAAAGTTGTCAGCAACGCTACAATCCCGCTAAATTCAGTCATTGAATCATGAAATTTAAAATCAATCGCGACCATTTTTCCAGTGGCTTGTCCAGAGTTCTCAATGTTGTCGGCACCCGAGCCACAATGCCCATTCTCAGCAATGTGCTTATTGACGCCGAAGACGGTTTCATATCCCTGACCACGACCAATCTCGACCTCGGCATCCGCTGCAAAATTAAAGCCGAAGTCCTCGAACCCGGCGGCATTACTTTGCCCGTGCGTAAATTGGCCACCATTATCCGTGAATTACCCAATCTGGATGTGGAGTTGGAAACCTCCTCCAACCAGCAGGCGAAAATAACCTCAGGCGGTTCCCTTTTCCGGGTCATGGGAATCGAAAGGGAAGAATTTCCCTCTTTGCCCAGCTTCAGTGACGATCATGTTTACAATCTATCCCAATCGGATCTGGCCGAAATGCTGCGGTGTGTTTCCTACGCTCAAAGCAGCGATGAAACCCGCTACATCATGAACGGGATTTATTTCAATTTCGAGGAGGGCACCATGACCCTGGCTGCCACCGATGGCCGGCGACTGGCCGTCATTAAAAAGGAATTGGAAGCAACCGAAGACAAGGGAGGCAGTCTCATTCTGCCAGCCAAGACAGTGGCCGAACTGGAACGTATCCTGGGCGGTGGTGAATCCGTTAAAATTGCCTTCAACGACCGGCAGGCGGCCTTCGAACTGAGTAACGGCGAAGATGAAAAATCTTCCGGCCTGATCGGCAGCACCTATCTGGTTTCCAAAGTGGTCGAGGGAAAATACCCCAACTACCGGCAGGTGATACCGCAGGAAACCGAGCAGCGTATCAAAATCGAGCGCGAGCTCCTCCTCGACTGCGTCAAGCGGGCCGCTCTCGTGACGACCGACCAGAGCAGCTCCATCAAAATGAAAATCCATAACAACCTGATGGAAATCACCGCCTCCAGCCCCGAGTACGGTCAATCCCACGAATCCCTCGCCGTGCAGTTTGATGGGCCCGAAATATCCGTCGCCTTCAACCCCGGATTCCTCGCAGATCCGCTCAAGGCGGTCACCAAGGACGAGATTATCTTCGAGTTTAAAGACGAACTCAGCCCCGGTGTAGTCCGCACCACGGAAAACTTTCTCTGCGTAATCATGCCCCTCAGGCTCTAACGGCTGGCCCTTATGCTGTGCTGCAACCTGTGGATCTCAGCTAAAAAATCTTCGTCTTCTTCTCAAGTAGCCGTCCCGATTTTAGAAAAATAATTGGATATGGCAGGAGTTAAAGAAATTCGTGCATGAATGATAATTCACATTACCTGTTGCAACAAATACTGCTATTCTCCCTCGTGGTTTGCTTCCTTTTTTACCAGGACCGGCTTTCCACCTCGCCCATTGTGGCCATTTTCAACCGTTGGGTGAGGTGGATTACCATATCACTGGGGCTCGCTTATATCGTCCACACTTCGGGTGTCAGCGGGCGACCATTCTGGATATTGGCGGTTTGTGGTTTCCTCGGCTGGTTTCTCCTCGAAACCATTTACAATTGGCTAGCCATCGCGGCCCTGAGCAAAAGCCCGGTTCCCCTTTTTCCCAAATTTGAAGTCAATGAATCGGGTGATGAATGGCCGGCTCAAAAACACTTTATAGGCCTGCGCGAATGGCTCCGAGAAGAGGGTTTTCAACGCATCGTGGCACTGCGGGCGGAGATCGTTGAGTCGATAGTTCTGCGTCTTTCGGTCTATCAAAACGCCGATAAAACCATACGATTGCAGATCATGTTTTTGCCCCACCGCAGCGGGAATGTCTCTGTTTGCCACATCCTCAGCTCGCAGGGACGGGAGGGCTACCGCCTCATCACCGACAACTATTTTTTGCCTTTCGGCGGGTTTTATCCCGAAGCCTGGGTGGTCGATCGGAGCCCCTGGACGCGCTCGGTCAGTAAATTACTACACCGGCACAAACAACGGGTGCAATCCTCCGGCGAGAAAATTCTTCCCTGGGACGAGGACCCGCTGATCGAGATGAACGACCAGCAACGCATCCTCGAGCGCATCAACACAGACCTCGGCTTTCTCTTCCCCCGGCATTTACAGGAAAACTACGGCAAAATCACCTCGGAGGGCCGCTATCGCTTCTGGAAAGAAATCTGGCTCCTCAACTACTTCGGCATCACTTTCGTCAGGTAAGGAGAGAGAGTGTCCTGTATTGGTTTGAGCAGTCTTAATTTTCCAAGCTCGAAAGAACCTCAAGCAGCGTTGTATCGCCATT
Source organism: Opitutales bacterium (assembly GCA_021772555.1). GTDB lineage: Bacteria > Verrucomicrobiota > Verrucomicrobiia > Opitutales > UBA2987 > JAJFLU01. The sequence continues at coordinate 18,192 of JAJFLT010000100.1, forward strand.
GTTGCAACTGAATAGAACCACGGGACAGGCTCTAATTATGAACGATCAAGAGTATTATGATTACGCCAAAACACTGATCCCCGGTGGGACACAATTACTGAGCAAGCGTCCTGAGTTGCAGGCACCGGGGTTATGGCCGGCGTATTTCACCGAGGCGAAGGGCTGTGTTGTGACCGATACCGATTGCAGGCATTATCGTGATTTTTCTTTTATGGGCCTGGGATCATGCGTTTTGGGTTATGGAGTCCCCGCCATCGACCAGGCGGTTGTCAGCCGAATCAGGCAAGGTGCGATGTCTACCCTCAATCCACCTGAAGAGGTTGCCCTTGCAGAGACATTACTGGAAATTCATCCATGGGCCGACAAAGTGAGGTTTGCCCGCACAGGAGGTGAAATCCTCGCTGTGGCTGTGCGTATTGCGCGTGCTCATACCCGAAGGAGCACGATTGCAGTTTGTGGCTATCATGGATGGCATGACTGGTATCTGGCGGCAAACCTTTCTGCTGCCAACGCCCTGGATGAGCACCTGCTGCCGGGCTTGTCTCCATTGGGTGTGCCGACGGAACTTCGAGGGACCTGCCAGACTTTTCGTTTCAATGATTTCGATGCGTTTGACGAATTGATCAGCCGGCACGGCAATGATCTGGCTGCAATCGTGATGGAACCCTTGCGATACGAACCGCCCGAATCGGGTTTTCTGGAAAGGGTAAAGGAGGCAGCCGAAAAATATGGACTCGTTTTGATTTTTGACGAGATCACCTCGGGATGGAGGAACCGCCTTGGAGGAGTGCACCTGGATTTTGGAATCACCCCGGACATAGCGGTATTTGCCAAAGCCATGTCCAACGGCTACCCCATGGCGGCGGCAATTGGCACGGCGGAAACCATGGATATTGCGGGATCGTCATTCATCTCAAGCACTTACTGGTCAGAGGCAATCGGACCGACCGCGGCACTTGCCACCATCGCAGAGTTTAAACGTAATCAGCCGTGGAAAGGCCTGAAAAAAACCGGTCGGAAAGTCGTAGAAATCTGGAGAAGCGCTTCATCCAGGCATTCGTTGCCCATAGAGTGCCACAGTTCGGATGCACTGTCGCATTTTTCTCTCAAAGACTGCGATGCGAACGTTGCCAAGACGATTTTTGCCCAGCAGATGTTGGAAAAGAATTTTTTGGCCACTACTTCCTTTTATGCTTCGACCGCCCATGCGGAAGCCGATATCGATGATTATGCGGAGGCCTGCGATCAAAGTTTTCAATATATCAAAAATGCATTGTCTAAAGGTGACCTGAAAAACGCCCTCACGGGACCCGAAGCCCATATCGGTTTTACGCGGTTGAATTAACCTCATGAATATAGACTACAGCGAGCACGACCAGCGTATCTGGGAGGAGGAACTGGAAACGTTTGTGCCTCAACGCATCTATTAATGCGATCCGCGAATTTAAGATAAATTCTAGTTATTAGCTACGGCGTAAGCTCTATTTTCGATCTATCTTACCAATATCGGCTTGATGCTGTTTGCGTTTCGCCATTTGAACGGAGACTACCCCAAAATCACCTCCCAAGGCCGCTAACGCTTCTGGAAAGAAATCTGGCTCCTTCAACTACTTCGGCATCACCTTCGTGCACTAGCCTACTGTTGTTCGAGGATATCATCGGTGTTCTCTGAATCGGGATTGGTGTAGGAGCCGCGGTATTTTTCACCGGTTGAGATCGGTTCGGGGTCCATGGCTTCCTGCGGGATCCTGGCGATGGCTTCGAGGACAATCGGAACGGCGTGTTTGGCGATTCGCTGCACGCTGTTCTGCATATCGACAAAGCTAAACGGGCGCACCCCGACCGCCGGATTGGCGATGGAGCAGATGGCGGCAAAACGGATGCCGAGTTGTCGGGCGTAGGTTGTGGCGGTTGCTATATTTTCACTACAGAGGTCGCCACCGAGGATGCGCATTGCACGGACCTCCGCAGCGGTCTCGAACCGTTCCGGGTTGTGCTGCACAAAGACGCCATGTTCGTAGAGCTTGCCGGTGTAGCCTTCCTGGACTTTGCGGGCCTCCGAGATAAGAAGTTTCCGCAAAGACGGACTATAAGGCTGGTAGTAGTTTTGAAAAACTCCCGGTCGCTCGATTCCGGAATAATCCAGAATGTTGTGGGGGCGGGTATTTTCCATTTCCATAAAATCGTCCACGATAATGAGGTCGTCATAATCGTAGTCGGTTCGAATGCCTCCCGAGCTGGCTCCACCAATTACATGGGTTATGCCGAGGTCGTAAAGAGCGACCCAGCAACGGATGTGCCCTATGGCTTCGCTTTCACCTTCTTTTCGTGCCTCATAGCCATACATGCGGATGTAATAAAATGGCACCCCCTTGTAACGCATTCTGTAGATCGGAGGACTCGTTCCAACCCTGGTCTCAATTGTAAAGACCCCTTCCTCCTTGACCAGGCCTTTTCCAAAAGTTTTTTGGTCGCCGAAAGTTGTTCCTCCCACCACGGCAATGAAAACCTTTTGTTCGCCACTGGACTCTTCAGTATCAGCGTAGAGTTGGATAGAAAACAAAATCGAGACGAACAGTAAAAGAACTTTCCAAGCATTCATGTGGACGAATGATGCAATCAATCCCCATAAAAGCGAGCCTGAATCACGATAGGCCTCTTCGACCCTCGCCACCTGCAGGAGGATCACGGCAAAATCACCTCCCAAGGCCGCTACCGCTTTTGGAAAGAAATCTAGCTCCTCAACTACTTCGGCACCACCTTTGTGCGGTAAGGTCGCCCTGAGCAACCTGATCCTTTTTGGGAATCCAATGCTTTGCACGCACAAATCTGGAAAGAGTGGGGTTTCAATCAGCGCCTTTTTCTAATTTTTCTGACGTGATAATCCGTGATCCTGGAGTTAGCTTCTCACTGCCGATTACAAGTGCCATCATCAAGATTAAACTGATATCGTCTATTGCAACGGCTGGCGACTTTTTTTAGAGTAATGGGTTCATTTTCGTGATCTGGACCCTTTGGTGGTTTCTCGCCATGGCTTGTTGCTTTTGTATAATTCTAAGCGTTTTTGATAACTTTCTATGGACTTATCTCCCTCCTCAAGTTTTTCAATAGCTTTTATTTCGATTTCAATTGCTTCATCAAATCTTCCCGCTTCCGCAAAAGCTGCTGCAAGGGTATCAAGGATTGCGGAGGAATTCTCTTTCATTAGCGCTTGTTCGGCATATTCGATTGCTTTCTCTCCATCACGAATCGAATCATCAGGACATGTGGCAAGTAACCATGCTATACTATTTAACCCATTAACGATATCTTTTTCAGCTACTTTGAAATACCATTTATATGCTTTTTGATAATCTTGGGGCATCCCTTCGCCATTTTGATACATCGAACCAATAGCATTTTGGGCTAGTAGGTGGCCCTGTTCAGCTGCCTTGAGAACCCACTTTTTGGTTTCCCCATAATCCTGAGGCACTCCATTTCCTTCGTGATACAAAACCGAGAGATTGTATTGAGCCTTGGCGTGTCCTTTTTCGGCCGCCTTAATATACCATTTTCTCGCCTTTACGAAATCCTGAGCCACTCCATTCCCCACATGGTACATCCACCCAAGATTATATTCGGCATCTGGATAATTTTGTTCCGCTGCCTTACGATACCACTTTATAGTCTCGGAGAAATCCTGAGCCACACCATTTCCTTCGCTATACAAAACCCCAAGGTTGTATTGTGATACGGCATGCCTCTGTATTGCTGCCTTGCGATACCATTTTACAGCCTTGGAGTTATTCTGAGCCACTCCTTGTCCTTTGCCATACTTAACCCCAAGGTTGTATTGTGATAGTGCATACCCTTGTTTTGCTGATTTGCGGTACCATTTTACAGCCATGGAGAAATCCTGATCCGCGCCATGTCCTTTGTCATACATCATTCCTACAGCATATTTTGATTTGGCAAAACCCTGTTGGGCTGATTTCTTAAACCACTTTAGAGCCTCGGAATAATTCTGGGAAATTACATAACCTTTGTAATACAACAATCCAAGGTTATATTGAGCATCAGGGTCTCCTAGTTTGGCCTGCTCCTTTAACACTGAAAGCTCTTTTGGTTCAGCAGCCTTTATTGAAGCCAATGCCACAAAAAAGAATATGATTGAAAACCAAAAGCTTAGAGTTCGGGGTAGCTGCGTTGATAAGGTAGTCATAAAAGAAATGTGTCAGGTCGCGATAATCAAAAATAAGTTAGTTGTAAAATTCTGATTTTATGCATTGGAACGTAGTTGGTTCTCTGTCTGCGTTATGGAACCTTGAGGATGGTGGCAGATGTTCGCGGGCAACTGCAGAATGAGTTAGTCGTAGAGGATGAATTTCACTCAGCCGCCGATGTAGGACATTTCTACTTTGTGGGGGTGGAGGTGCTTTTTGAGGATTTCGGTGCGTAGCTCGGAGTAGCGGTCGTGGCGGTTTTCCCAGATGGCGCGCAGGGTCTCGCGGATGTCGTCGTCGGTCTCGCCGTTGCGGAGGACTTCGCGCAGGTCCCATCCTTCGTTGGCGAAGAGGCAGGTGTAGAGTTTGCCGTCGGCGGATAGGCGGGATCTCATGCAATTGGCGCAAAACGGCTGCGTGACTGAGGCGATGACGCCGATTTCCACCTCCGTTCCGCTGTAACGGTAGCGCCGTGCCACCTCTCCCGGGTAGTTCGGGTTGAGCGGTTCGAGGGGAAACTCCGATTGGATCAATTCGACGATCCGGCGGGAGGGAAAGACCTGCTCCATTTTCCAACCGTTATGGTTGCCCACGTCCATGAATTCAATAAACCGCAAGGTATGGCCGTTTTGTTTAAAAAAACGAGACATGGGCAAAATTTCGCTTTCGTTGACGCCCTTTTGCACCACCATGTTGATCTTGATGCGCAGACCGGCAGCAGCGGCGGCCTCGATGCCCTTTAATACAGCTGCCACCTGCACATTGCGCCCGTTCATCTTCTGGAAGCAGTCGTTGTCGAGGGCGTCCAGGCTGACCGTTATGCGCTTCATCCCGGCGTTTTTAAGACGCTCCGCAAATCGCGGCAGGAGCACACCGTTGGTGGTCAGCGCGAGGTCGTCGATACGCGGAATAGCGACCAGCATCTTGATCAATTGATCGATATCCTTGCGCAGCAGCGGCTCCCCGCCCGTGAGGCGGATTTTATGCACACCGAGGTCGGCCGCGATCCGGGTCAAACGAGTAATTTCGTCGAAATTTAGAAGCTCGTCCCGTTTTAAAAAAGCGTAGTGATTGCCGAAAACCTCCGCCGGCATACAGTAGGGGCAGCGGAAGTTGCACTGGTCGATAACCGATATGCGCAAGTCCTTGAGCGGCCTCTTGAGAGTGTCTATTGGAAAATCCATTGTCTTGAAAATCAGTCTGGCTAGAACCTATCTCAAATTCGATGGATTCGTGCGGCACGGTGCCACAGTGGCGCTACAAACACCATTCATCTGCGATTTTGAGTTAGGTTCTAATAATTTGCCTCTAAATGACGGCATTGTCCAATGCTAATGAAGGGCCAATAATCGTTGCCCTCCGCGCATTCGATGTCTTGTATTTTTGGCATGCCGTTAATCGCTGTCAACGAGGCCGCCCGCATCGTCGAGGAAGCCACCGCCGTACTTTCCACGGAGGAAGTATCGCTGGTGGAGGCCATTGGACGGGCACTGCGCCAGACGGTGCAAGCCGACCGTGATGTGCCACCCTACGATCGGGTTATGATGGACGGGATTGCTTTTAACCATCGGGATTGGGAAAATGACGTTCGCCAATATTCCATTGTCGGCACGCAGGCGGCGGGAGCGCCCCCGGAAATCCTCACCGGTTCGGGAAACTGTTTCGAGATTATGACAGGCTCGGAATTATCGAACGGCTGCGATTGCGTGGTCCCCTATGAGGAAGTGGAAATCAACGAAGGGAAAGCGCAGATTGTCGATGGATTTGTGCCGCAACCGGGTCGATTCGTCCACAAAACGGGTTCCGACTATCCCGCCGGGGCGACACTGTTGCAGCCGGGCTACCGGTTGACCTCGCGGCAAATCGCGATCGCCGCGGCCAGCGGGTGCACTCATTTGAGAGTGACCCGGCTTCCCCGCATCAGCCTCGTCTCGACCGGCGATGAGTTGGTGGAAATCGACCTGCCGGTGGAGCGGCATCAAATCCGCCCCTCGAATGCCTATTCGCTGCAAGCGGGGTTGGCGGCATTGGGTATTTCCACGGTTAAACGTAGCCATCTCAATGATCGTCCCGAGGAAATTGAGAAGAAATTGGTCAGCCTTTTGGAAGATTCCGATGTCCTCATCTTGAGCGGAGGCGTCTCCAAGGGCCGCTACGATTACGTTCCAGAAATTTTGGAGAAACTGGGTGTCAAAAAGCTATTTCATGGCGTTACCCAGCGACCCGGCAAACCGTTTTGGTTTGGACGGCAGGATGACGGTCCTTCCGTTTTTGCCCTGCCCGGCAACCCCCTTTCGACTCTGGTTTGTTTCCATCGGTTTGTCGTACCCTCTCTGGAGAAAATGCTCGGATTGCCGACTCCGCCGACGGTTTGGGCTTCGCTGGCCGAACCATTTGACTTTGAGCCGCCCCAGACATTTTTCCTGCCGGTAGCTGCCGAAAGCCAACCGGATGGGCTCCTTTCGGCCACTCCCCGATCGGTCAGCAATTCCGGGGATTACGCCTCCATAGTCTCAACCTCGGGCTTTGTGGAGCTGCCCGGTGAGGATTTGAGCGAATTTCCCACCGGGTATTGCGCAAAATATTTTTCCTGGATTTAGGTTCAATCAATAGCCGAAATAAAATGACCAGTCTATCCCACATCAATCCCGATAATCAGCCCGAGATGGTCGATGTCGGCTCGAAATCTATCACCCGGCGCGAAGCCCACGCGCGGGCCGTCGTTTTGCTCAATGAGGAAATCATGCAACAGCTCGTCGGTGGTGAACTGATGAGCAAAAAAGGGCCTGTTTTCCAAACCGCCTACATCGCTGGAATCATGGCCGCCAAGAAGACCCATGAACTCATACCATTATGCCATCCGCTGGTTATCGAAGATTGCAAAATTCAAATCCTGCCGGCGGACGACAATCGCGTGGTCATCGATTGCACCACCAAGGCGACCCACAAGACCGGCGTCGAAATGGAAGCCCTCACTGGCGCTTCAGTGGCCGCCTTGACCATCTACGACATGTGCAAGTCCGTCTCCAAAGAGATCGTAATCGAGAGCGTCCGCCTCATTAAAAAGACCGGCGGCAAAAGCGATTTCGAAACGGTTGGATAAATCAAGATGCCGCCCATATCAAATAACGACATTTATGCGCTCGTCCTGGCGGGGGGCCGCAGCGCCCGTATGGGCGTGGACAAATCCCTTCTTCGCTACGGCGGGAAGACTCAGTTGGAGAACATTCTCGAACTCGCAAACCAGGTATGTCCCAAAGTTTTTCTTTCTCTGCGAAAGGGGCAACCTGTGCCCGTGGAAGTGGAAAATGCGGCGTTCAACATTACCATTCTGTGTGACAAGTTGGAGAATATTGGACCAATGGGAGGCATTTTTACGGCTCTGGAAAAACACCCGCGTCATCCCTGGCTGGTCGTAGCGGTGGACCTGCCGTTTCTCGATGCGGAAACCTTGGCCTGTTTGATTGAAAACCGAGACCGTGAACGGCCCTTTACCGCGTTTCGCAGCAATTTCGATGGCTTGCCGGAACCTCTTTGCGCCCTCTATGAGCCGACGGCTTTGCCGATTTTGCATAACTATTTCACCGAGAAGCGAAATCATTGTCCGCGCAAGATAATGATGGGCTCCGATATACGGTTGTTGACGCTTCCCCAGGAACGCGCCCTTGACAATATCAACACGCCTGACGATTACAGGGAGGCCTTGCAAATTATAAAAACATCCAGCAAATCATGAGCCCAGAGCCCAAAACGGTTTCTTTATTGTATTTTGCCCTTCTGCGTGAGCAGAGAGGTATAGACACGGAGGCTCGCGCCACCACCGCCACCACCGCTGGTGAGCTTTATGAAGACCTGAAAAATGAATACGGTTTTTCTTTAGCCC